>CANHQK010000006.1 GCA_947462765.1 Bdellovibrionales bacterium | reverse complement strand
CGGCGGGGTCCCACCTGATTCCATTCCGAACTCAGAAGTTAAGCCCGCCTGCGGCGAAAATAGTGCCGAGGTAGCTCGGTGTCAAAATAGCACGACGCCCCCATTTAATTCGAAACCCCCGGTTGTTTCTTCACAACAACCGGGGGTTTTTTTGTATCCTCACACCGTGGGATACCTGTTCGGTTTCATTCTCATTTCTATTTCCGGCCTTGCCTATTCATCAGATTGCCTTCCACCGGTGCATGAGGTGGCCCGAACCACTGAGTTTTTCAGATGTCGTATAGACCGGGATTGCGTGTTGCTTCAGGAGGCCTGTCGGTCCTGCCGGAATCCTCCATTGGCGCTCCATCGGAGTCAAACAGGACGCTTCGAGAAATTGGATCGTGCACTCAGGATCAAGAAGTCATGCATCATGAGTTGTGAGGCATGCTCACTCGAGAAGTGGAAGCCGGTTTGCCAGTCTGGCTTGTGTCTTGCCCGTCCGGTTGAATCAGTTTCCGTCGGTCATTAAAGCATTGGCGATTCTGGAGATCACGAGCCCGTAGTCCTTGCTCCGGTTATAGGCGTACAGGGCCTGGAGTTGTGATGCTTCGGATTGGTTAGTCCATCCCGATTCATTGAGGAAGCGTCCCACACTCAGGATCGCGTCGGAGTGCAGGTGGAGGTCGGCTCTTCTTCGGTACTTACTGACAGCATGGTTCAGGTAACTGGTTGGAATGAACTGGGGGATTCCAAAGGCTCCGGCAAAGGATCCCTGAATCCGGAAGGGATTCAGGATGCCCTCTTTCCAGAGTTTCTGGATCGCTTTCAATTCCTCGAGCGCCCAGTTGGCTTTGGTGGCGCAACGCTCGATGGTTTTCTCCTGTGCGGCCTCGAGGGTGTTGATTCTTTTTCGGGACGCTGCGTGAAATTTTGCCGTTAATGCATCCAGTACTCGGGAACAAAGGTTCGGATGCGCTCCCAACAAGAGAGCATGAAATACCCAAGGAACCGGGTAGCGCCCCAGATCCTTCCCAAGTTTCGTCTCGACCCAGAGCAGGGAGGCGATGGCATAGGCGTTCACATGGTATTCCTTTTCAGCCTCTTTGAAACTCAACTGGTGGTCGCGCAGGTACTTTTGAATGGCCCGTCTTCCAGGCGGAGTGTCGTGGGCAAAATAATCTCCCGAGTAGAGGAATCCTAGGATATTCGGCTCCAGGATTTTAGTGGCGGAATCAGCCCATTTTTTTTGACCGCGAATGTAGCGTCGATTCAATTCCGCGATGAATTCGCGATCCAATCCCGCTTCTTCCATCCTCTTTTCCGCGGCGAGCACCGGGGCCATCGGATCCGGGTCCTGGGCTGCGAGTTGAGGTGCCGGTTGAACAGGATCTTTGGCCGCTGTCGGAGAGGCACATGAGGGCAGGGATGCGAAGCAGAGTGCGAATGCAAGTGTGCGGAAACCGAGCGGACTCATGGTGTGGATAGAATAGCGAAGGGGAGCTTTTCCGAGGATGGGAAAAATCTGCCGACCTAAGGATTTAGAGCCGCTTTCCGAGAAATACGAGTTCTGAAGCTCCGATGCGGAGTCGTGATGCTTCGCTGTAGCCGTTACGGGCGTAAAATCCGACATTTCTTTCCTTGGCGCCGGTGACGAGGTGCACTCCAGTGACGGAGTGCGCTTTTAGCCTGCTTTCGAAATCCTCGAGTAGACGGCTCCCCAAGCCAAGGCCACGGGCCACCTGGCAAAAGTTAATGTGAAGATGCGCCGGGAATTCTCCGATGACGGAGCGGAAACCCTCCAAGTAGGGATTGAGCGAGAGATGATCTTCCCTCGTTGACGGGGTTCCTGCCAGGTATCCGAGGACCTGGTCGGAGTCGTCCAGCGCCAGCAAAAACCATTCGGGATCGCGGTCCGCATAGACCGTGAAGTAGCGCCTTCTGAAAGCCTCCCGCTCTTCGTCGCTGGAGAAAGTCTTCTTGGAGCTGGCCTCGAAAAAAATCCGCTCGGCGGTCTCGAGTTTGTACCGGGGGGACGGGATTTCGGAGAGTGGGAGAATCTGCATACAAAAAAATGCCCTCCGATCGGTTCCCCGGTCGGAGGGCTGAGTCTTGATTCGATCAGCCGGCCAGCAGGTGCATGGCCAGGTAAAGGACGAGGGTCAGGACCACACCAAAGTGGACGACGTGTTTCAGCTTTTGAAGGGGCCCCATTTTTCCCTTCACGGCGTTCAGCTCGAGTGCACCAGCCAGGATACCGAACACACACCAGTAGGGGATCAGGCTTTTTTCAGGTGAGAGAGCGAGCGGCAGGTGGGAAGCGGCGGTCATGAAAAACAGCATGGGGACCGAGAACAAGGTATTGGTCCGCGAGGCAATCGCCGCACGGGCTGCGAGGTCAGCAACTCCGGGGATGGCAGGCTCACCGCGAGCGGTGCGTTCGGCATTCTCGATGATCACACGGTTGTTCGGCCAGATGATGAGCCAGACGTTCAGGAACATCAAAGTTCCGAGAAGACCGCCTGTCAGGATGATGGTCGACCAAGAAGAGGTCAGCGGAATTCCAAGTGCGCCCATTTTGTGACCGATCATCGCCCAACCGGTGAGGAAGGTGACGAGCGCACCGTAACGGAACCAGAACATGGTCCGAGGGGTGAGCTTCTGGAATACAGCCGACTTGGTGGCAGCGTCTGCCTCGCCCATGAAAGCCATCTGGGAAAAGTTGAAATAGTAGAGGTGTCCGATCCAAAGGATCCCGAAGAAGTAGTGGAACCAACGGAGCCAGAATTCGGCGGCTGCACCGGAGAAGAGGGTCATAGTTCACTCCTTGTGAATGAATGGTTGAAAACGATAATGATTCTCAACGAGGGTAGCACAGAATCAGGCCGGGACTGCATCTTTTCACGTTCTTTGCGCATCGCAATAGAGAGGCTGTGACTCAGGATTTCTTGAGACGCTTTTGGATTTCCTCAAAAAAGTTGAGAACTTCCTCTTCATGTCGTTTGGCGGCCTCTTCGCTCTTGAATTGGGGGGTTGAGCTCTCGTCCCGCTCGAGGATCAAATCCTGGGGGATGTCCTCGAGGAACCTGCAGGGGTTCCGCGGCACTGCTTTACCGTACCGGATCCGGTTCTTTGCCCGACTGAGGTAGAGAACCTCCTTGGCCCGGGTAATGCCAACATAGAACAATCTTCGTTCCTCGGAGAGGTCGGTGCCCTCGTCAATGGTCCGTTGGTGGGGCAGGTTGCCGTCCTCGAGGCCGACCAGAAACACCACAGGAAATTCGAGTCCTTTGGCCCCGTGAAGGGTCATCAGGGTCACGGCGTTCTGTGGAGTATCATCCTTGTCCTCTTCCTCTTTGGAATTGAGTACCAGTTGGGACAGGAACTCCTCCAAGACAGGCTCGGCGGTCTTCGGGCTTTCTACTTGTGAGAGAGGGGCGATATCCATCAGGCCGATACTGCTGGCGAGCTCATCAATATTCTCAAATCGTCTTTGGGCTTTGGCGAGATCGTCCTCTTCGGCCTGAATGGCGAGCTTGGCGCCCACACGCTCGAGGCTCGAGCGTGCCCACTCCGAGATAGCCGAGAGGAATGCGCCATCCTGATCCGCAAAATCCTCGCGACGGATGGCTGCCAGTCCTCTTCTCAATTCATCAAGGGTTTGGAGAAATGAGCCGATCCCTTTTTTAGCCCGATCATTGAGTCCCGAGGTGATCTCTTCGAGCAGCATGGCCTCGTAAAACGAACAGCCCTTCTTCACGGAAGCCTCATGGATGGCTTCGATCGAGGTCTTGCCGATTCCTCGTGCAGGCCAATTGATGATGCGCCGGATGGCCGTGTCATCTTTTGGATTCAATACCAGTTTCCAGTAGCAGAGGATGTCCTTCACTTCTTTCCGATCCAGGAAAGAGAGCGCTCCAATCAGCTTGTAAGGGATCTGGTGGAGACGTAGGGCTTCCTCAAAAATCCTCGATTGGCGGTTCGAGCGGTACAGGATGGCGAAGTCATTCCAAAATACATGTCCGCTACCCGAGTCGGTCGAATTCGCGCGCTGAGCACCGAGTTTCTTGATTTCCTCGACCACCATCTGAGACTCGGCGCGGTCCTCTTCAACCGCAATCAGGTGGATGGGTGATCCTTCACCTTTCCCCGACCAGAGGGACTTCGGGTGCCGTTTGGGATTCTTAGCAATCACTTCATTGGCCGCCTTCAGGATGTTTTCGGTGCTCCGGTAATTGCGGTTCAGGATGATCCGCGTGGTGTCCTGGAAGTGCTCATGGAAGCCGAGGATATGGGCGGGATCGGCCCCGCGCCAAGCGTAGATGGATTGGTCGTCATCGCCCACGACGCATAAATTCTGGTGGGTGCAGGTCAAGGCTTCAAGCAGTCGGAATTGGGCCGGATTCGTGTCCTGGTACTCGTCGACCAGAATGTATCGGAACCTCCAGGATAGCCCCTTCCTGACATCCTCATGGGTTTCCAGGAGGGTGACGGCATGAAAGAGGAGATCGTCAAAATCCATCGCGTTCAGCAACTTCAAACGCTCGATGTACCTCGGAAACACACTCTGAACGGCGATTGAATACTCGTCATAGGAGACCTTCGGACCCTTCAGTCCGTCGAAAAACTCCATGGCTTGGTCACCCGACAGGAACTTGTTCTTGGCCTGCCCGATTTGAAACAGGATCCAGGCCGGATCGAACTTCTTACTGTCGATGTTCACGTGCTTCAGGATTTCGCGCACGATTGACTCCTGGTCCGAGGGGTCGAGAATGGAAAACTCACGTGTGAACCCGATGCGGTCTGCATATTCGCGCAGAATCCGGACGCAAAGGCTATGGAAGGTCGAAACAATCAGACCCTTGGCGGCCTGGTCTCCGGCGGTTTTCTTGACCAACGCCCGAACCCGGTCTTTCAGTTCGGTTGCGGCCTTATTGGTAAAGGAAAGCCCGAGAAT
Organism: Bdellovibrionales bacterium; assembly: GCA_947462765.1. Lineage (GTDB taxonomy): Bacteria > Bdellovibrionota > UBA1018 > UBA1018 > CAIMNF01 > CAIMNF01. The sequence goes on along the minus strand of CANHQK010000006.1, from coordinate 64,223 downwards.
ACGGTTCGCAGGGATCCCTTTTTCCGAGATCAGGTAGGCGATCCGGTGGGTCATGGTGTTCGTTTTACCGCTTCCCGCACCGGCCAAAATGAGGAGTGGCCCCTCCGTGTGTAGCACGGCGGCGCGTTGCTCGGGGTTCAAGCGACTCAGGTCGAGCTTGGATTTCGAAGCAGGCGATTTTGCTTTGGAATGAACGTCCATGTCCGGGTCCTCACGCTATCGCAGCCCTTTTGATTTTGCAATTTCGCCAATCCGGTGACACCCTGATTCCGGATGAAATCGTATCTCGATCTGATGCAAAAAATCCTGGATGAAGGCACGCGTAAAACCGACCGGACCGGAACCGGAACCCTGAGTCTTTTCGGTGCTCAGCTCCGTTTCAATCTGGAAGAGGGGTTTCCTCTCGTCACGACTAAGAAGGTCCACCTGAGATCGATCATCCATGAGCTCCTTTGGTTTCTAAAAGGGGAGACGAATATCGCCTACTTGAAAGAAAACGGAGTGAGCATTTGGGACGAGTGGGCGGATGCCGATGGAAATCTCGGACCGGTGTACGGAGCCCAATGGCGTTCTTGGCGTGCTCCAGATGGAAGAACCATCGATCAGATCACGCAGGTGGTGGATCAGATCAAAAAGAATCCGGATTCCCGGCGGCTCATTGTGAGTGCTTGGAATCCCGGCGAAATCGACAAGATGGCCTTGGCGCCTTGTCATGCTTTTTTCCAGTTTTATGTGGCAGATGGGAAGCTGTCCTGCCAATTGTACCAACGCTCGGCTGATTTCTTTCTTGGCGTGCCATTCAATATCGCCAGTTATGCGCTTCTTACCCTGATGGTGGCCCAGGTGTGTGACCTGAAGCCCGGTGATTTCGTCCACACTTTCGGTGATTTGCATCTTTATCTGAACCACCTCGAACAGGCACAACTCCAGTTGTCGCGTGAGCCTCGACCGCTTCCGAAGATGAACCTGAATCCTGCCATCCGGGATATTTTCGGTTTCCGATTCGAGGATTTCACACTCGAGGGCTACGATCCGCATCCAGCCATCAAAGCGCCGGTCGCGATCTGAGGACGTCGAGTGAAAGTCATCGCCATCGCTGCAGTCGGTAGGAATGGAGTCATCGGAAGGGGCAGCGAGCTGCCATGGGACATTCCCGAAGACATGAAATTTTTCAGGGATTCAACACGGGGTCAGATCGTCGTGATGGGGCGGAAGACCTATGATTCCCTCGGAAAGGCGCTTCCTGCTAGGAGAAATGCGGTGATCACCCGCAATCCAGACTGGGCGGTCTCGGATGCGGAAGTTTACCCTGATTTGTCCATCGCATTGAAGACTCTCGAGCCTTTCGCCCGGAATGAGGGAAAAATCGTATTTGTGATCGGCGGTGCGGAAATCTACTCTCTTTCTCTGCCGTTTCTCGATGAAGTTTGGCTCACAGAGATTGACTCCGAGTTCGAAGGGGATGTGTTTTTTCCTCACTACGGCGGTGGGCAATTTACGGCGACCGGGTTTACGAGGATCGGGGTCCGCGAACAATCCGACTCGCAGTCCCCCTTTCGTTATCGTTTTTCTGTGTATGGCCGTCAGTCAGAAAAAACCTCATGATTTCAGATGTGTAGAAGTGGTTAGAAAAAAAGGAATGCCGATTAAATTTTATCGTTGAATAATTGAATTAAACATGGTTAGTTGAGCCCACTTTCAGAGGAGTAGCAGTGATGAAACGTGGCAGACCAAAAGGTAAATCGACTGATAAACGCTCATTCGGACCGCTCGGAGATCTCATCCGCAAGCGTCGACTCGAGAAGGCTCTCGGACTCGCGGATGTGGCCAAAGCTGTGAAGTGTTCCGTGCAGTTCATTTCGAACATCGAACACGGACGTGCTCCACTTCCTTGGGAAAAGGCTGAGCGGCTTTCCAGCTTCCTTGAAATCCCGATGGACGAGCTTCAGGCTGCCAATCTCCAGATCCGGGCTGACTTTAAAAGCTTTATGGCCACATCCAAAGGCAAGCGTGTGGCGAAGGCCAATACCGCATTGGCCTCGGTGAAGGATGCAGCCACTGTGGTGGCCGCTAGCGCTCAGGACACCCTTCTCAGTGACATCATCCGCCTCTATCAGGCAGCGGCTCCCGCAAACAGGAAAAAGCTTTATACTGCCGCTAAGGAATTGCTCGAATCCGTATGAATCTTTGCCGAGGGGGCTCGGTAGGGGATGAGGGTTGTCGGAGGGATCCGGCAACCCTCTTTTTTTGAAGACTATGAGTGACGAATACTTCTTTCTCGATCCTGCGCACACTGATCCGAAACGGATCAAAAAAGAGCGTGATCTAGCACGTGAGCTCAAGAAGAGTGCTTGGTGGAAGGAAAAGATCCGATCGGGTCTTTGCTCCCATTGCGGGGCCAAGTTCAAGCCGGAAGAACTGACCATGGATCACGTCGTGCCCTTGGCCCGGGGCGGCACATCAACCAAGTCGAATTTGGTTCCCTTGTGCAAAGGATGCAATGCGCAAAAAAAATTAAGCACGCCGGTCGATTTGCTGTTTGCCCAGCTCGAGCGTGAGAAAAACGGTCTTTGACTCGGGAAAAATCGTCATTTTTTTATCGCCCGCGAGGCAAACCGCAGTCTTCTGGCGGCGCGCATCATTCGGGGTATGGCTTTGTCACAACTTCGTCATTGTCAACTCAAGGCGTTTTCAATAATCTCAAGGTCATTCCAGCAGTAAGTTAAATTGATGAAATTTCGGGCATTATGCCCGTTTTTTTCGATCTAAAGAATTGGAGCGACCCAGCATGAACTCAGGTCTGCGCAAATTTGCGCTATTTGGGGTGGTAGTTGTAGCAGCACTTCTCTGGCAGGTACTTCCGAGAACCTCGAATCAGGGATACGAACCGGAGCAGCCGATCCCATTCAGTCACAAGCTTCATGCGGGCAAATTCAATATTGATTGCCGTTACTGTCACACTGGTGCTTACAAAGGCGCCCATGCGACGGTTCCCTCGGTTTCAACCTGCATGAACTGCCACTCGGTGGTTTATCCCGAGAGCCCTTGGATGCAAAAAATCAAGAAGGCCTATGCGGAAGGGAAACCGATTGAGTGGGTGCGGATCCACGAGCTTCCCGATCATGCTCACTTCAATCACAAGCGCCACGTATCCAAGGGTGTTTCGTGTGAGACCTGTCACGGAAATGTGAAAGAGATGGACAAGGTCTACCAGGCTCAGCCGCTCACGATGGGTTGGTGTTTGAACTGTCATCGCGGTTTTGAGACCCCGAAATACCTGAAGAAAAGCATTTACCCGGAGAATCCGGACTCGACCGATCCGGTCGCGCCTTTCACTTGCAACACCTGTCACTACTGAACCTTTTTGGAGCTGAATCACGATGGAACTCAACGAAAAGAAGAATGAGCAGAAGTTCGAGAAGCCCCGGTACTGGAAAGGTCCTGAGGAGCTGAATGCTTCTTATTGGTCCGACGATGCTGTCCAGACCCGCAATGCGCAGGAGTTCTACGACAAGCCCATTGAGACCCTCGAGAAAATCGAGGCGATGGACAAGTCGGGTGTCTCCCGTCGTGATTTCCTCACGGTGATGGGAGCGAGCATGGCCATGGCCAGTTTTGCCTGTGCCCGTCGCCCCGTAAACAAGATCATTCCCTACGTGGTTCAGCCGCAAGAGCTGACACCCGGGATTCCGCTACACTACGCCTCCACTTGTAAAGAGTGTGCCCAGGCTTGTGGGATCCTGGTGAAAACCCGCGAAGGCCGTCCGGTCAAACTCGAAGGTAACGAGTCGCACCCGATGAATGCCGGTAAGCTGTGTGCCCGCGGGCAATCTTCGATTCTGAACCTCTATGATCCCGATCGTTTGCGTCAGCCTATGAAGGGCGTCAAGGGTGGGGCCAAAAACGGTGCCAACTGGGCCGAGGTTGATGCTCTGGTTGTTGCCGCCCTCAAGGAAGCTAAAAAGGTGCGCATTGTGTCCTTGTCCGAGTCGGGCGACTCTACCCGTCGGATCATGAAAGAGTTCATGGCGGCCTTTGTGGATGCCAAGTGGATCGAAGTGGATCCGATCGGCATGGACGAGGTGGCTGATGGTCAGGCCGAGAGCTACGGGACCCACGTGTTCCCGGACTATGCGTTTGATCGCGCAGAGATGGTGGTTTCCTTCGGTGCCGACTTCCTCGGAACCTGGGGTAACCCGGTCGAGAATGGCAAGCGTTGGGCGACAACTCGTAAGCTGGCTGGCAAGAAGGACGATGCTCTTTCGAAGCTTGTCGTGTTCGAAGCCAATATGAGCATCACCGGTGCGAGCGCGGATGAGCGATTCCCGATAGTGCCAGGTAATGAGGTGGCGGCAGCTCTTGCGCTGGCACACGAACTCATCGTGACCCAGAAGCGTGGCAAGTTCGCTTCGGTACAGGAAGTCTCGTCACTTCTTTCCGGATCGGTCGAGGAGTGGATCTCCAAGGCCGGAAGTCTCGATCGTGCGAAGATCAAGAAGATTGCCGAGGAGCTTTGGAATTCACGTGGCAAAAGCATCGTAGTCGGTCATGGATCGATTGCATTGCAGTCTGTTGTGAACTTGCTGAACAGCACGCTCGAAAACGATGGAAAAACCATCGATGGAACTGCAGATGTGGTGGGATACAACGCTTCCACGAAAGGGTTGGTCGCACTGCAGGCCGAGCTCGAAGCCGGTCAGGTTGATGTGTTGCTCGTACATCGGGCCAATCCGGTATATTTCCTGCCAAAAGGCGGTGAATTCGGCGAAGCCATGAAGAAGGCCAAGCTGGTCATCGCGGTTACTGACCGTGTGGATGAAACCGCCGAATTCGCTGATGTGGTGCTGGCCGAGAATCACTATCTCGAGAGCTGGGGGGATGCACACCCGAAGGCGTCCCTCCATTCGTTACAACAGCCCACAATCGCTCCTTTGTTCGATACCCGGAGCATGGAAGACATCCTGATCGGTTGGACCCGTGGCGGCGTTAAAGCCGGTGGTCTCCTTTCAACGATCGCTTCCGGCCCGAAAAACAGTTTCCACGACTACCTCAAGGAAAACTGGAAGCAGACGCTCTATCCGGTTCACGGCAAGGGCAAGGCTTTCAAGGATTTCTGGGAGTTGACCCTGCAGAAGGGGATTCTCGAGTCAAAAGGTGGCGCTCCTCGTGAGCGTGCATTTAAGCCCGGCTCGCTCAAGTTCGCAAAAGACTCGATTGCCAGCCTGAAGGGCTTGTCTCTCGGCAAGAAAAAAATGGGGCCTCGTATCGAAGGTTCTGGTTTCGCGCTGGGAATTTACTCTAAGGTTTCTGTTGCTGACGGGCGTTCCGCGAACAATGCCTGGCTTCAGGAGATGCCGGATCCGATCAGCACGATCACCTGGGACAATTACCTCAATATCGGACCTGCCTCGGCAGCCGAGCTCGGTATCGAGACGAATGACGTCGTTCTGGTGAGTGGTGAAGGGGCCAGCTTTGAGATTCCCGTGAAGGTGCAGCCCGGTATCCTGAAGGGTGTCGTCACTCTCGCTATGGGATACGGACGGACACGCGCCGGGAAAGTCGGTTCGCTTGTAGGCAAGAATGCGTTCAAGCTGGCTGCATTCTCGGGCGAACGCGGACTGCTTCTCAATCAGGGTACTGTGACGATCTCCAAGACCGGGATGAAGTACCAATTGGCTGCCATTCAAGAGCACCATCGGATCATGGGTCGTCCGATCCTGAACGAGATCACCCTTGATGAGTACCGCAAGGATCCTAATGCGGCCATGGAAGTCGAGCCACCTGTCAAAATGGCGAAAGTTCCGACGCTCTGGGATGCTCCCGTCGATTACTCCAAGAACGAATACCGCTGGATGTTGGGCGTGGATCTCAACTCCTGCACCGGTTGTGGCGCTTGCGTGATCGCGTGTCAGGCGGAGAACAATACCCCTGTGGTGGGGCGTGATCGTGTCCGCCAGAGCCGTGAAATGCACTGGATGCGGATCGACCGTTATTACAGTGGCGACGAGACGAATCCTACCGTCGTCTTCCAACCGATGATGTGTCAGCACTGTGAAAACGCCCCATGCGAGACGGTCTGTCCGGTGGTGGCGACTTCTCACAGCGATGACGGCCTCAATCAGATGACCTACAGCCGTTGTGTCGGGACCCGTTATTGTCAGAATAACTGTCCTTACAAAACCCGTCGTTTCAACTTCTTCGATCACTGGAAAGACTACAAGGACACCATGAACATGGTTTGGAACCCGGACGTCACCGTACGTTCGAGGGGGATCATGGAGAAGTGTACCTTCTGTGTCCAGCGGATCAACGAATCCAAGAGCAAGGCGAAAGACAATAAGACCAAGATCAAGGATGGTGAATTGCGGACGGCATGTCAGCAGACTTGTCCGACCGACGCCATTGTGTTCGGAAACGTGAACGACAAGGAAAGTCAGATCTCAAAATGGATTTCCAATCCCCGGACCTTCCGGTCGATGGAGATTCTCAACACCCGTCCGGCAGTGAACTACCTCACGAAGGTCAGAAACGCCGAAGGCGAACACCATGCAGGAGGCAAAGAACATGGCCACGGCTGATAGCTCGAACGAGTTGGTGAAACCCGTGAATGATGTGCTCGTGACCGGCGGAAGGACTTTCGCAGAGGTCAACGAAGACGTATCCAGACCCCTCGAGACATTCCCGACAGGCAAATGGTGGGTTTGTTTTATCGCTGCCCTCGGCGCCTTTTTCATCGGCGCGGTGATGCTTTTGATCACCATGCGTGACGGGATCGGGGTGTGGGGTCTCAACCAGCCAGTCGGCTGGGGTAACGACGTGACCACCTTCGTGTTTTGGGTCGGTATCGGTCACGCGGGAACCCTGATTTCCGCGATCCTGTTCCTGTTCCGTCAGAAATGGCGTACCGGGATCAACCGTTCTGCCGAGGCGATGACCATCTTCGCGGTGATGACGGCAGGGATGACCATTTTGACTCACACCGGCCGGTCCTGGTTGGCGTGTTTCTGGCTTCTCCCTTATCCGAACCAACGCCAGCTTTGGCCGAACTTCCGGTCGCCACTCGAGTGGGACGTGTTCGCGGTTTCGACCTATTTCACGATCTCCCTGATCTTCTGGTACACGGGGCTTATTCCCGATCTCGCATCGGTGCGTGATCGTGCCAAGAACAAGATCCGTAAAGTCGCTTTGACGATCCTCTCCCTGGGCTGGAGGGGGTCGAACAAACACTGGCTTCACTACGAGCAGGCGTATCTGATTTTCGCCGGTCTTTCGACTCCGCTGGTTTTGTCCGTTCACTCGGTTGTCTCGTTCGACTTCGCGGTTTCCCAGCTTCCGGGTTGGCACACTACGATCTTCCCGCCATATTTCGTCGCTGGAGCTATTTTCTCCGGTTTCGCGATGGTGGTGACGCTCCTGGTGCTTGCTCGTGAGGCGTTCAATCTGAAGCACTACATCACGATGGATCACCTGGAGAAGATGAACAAGATCATCATGACCACCGGGATGTTGGTCGGTTATGCCTACGGGGTCGAGTTCTTCATCGCGTGGTATTCCGGGTCTCCGTTCGAACAGTTCACGTTCATCAACCGGGCCTTCGGTCCTTACTGGTGGGCGTACTGGATCATGGTGAGCTGTAACGTGTTCATTCCGCAGCTCTTCTGGTTCAAAAAGTTCCGTCGTTCGATCCCGGTCATGTTCGTGGTTTCCCTGTATGTGAACATCGGGATGTACTTCGAGCGTTTCGTGATCATCGTCACGTCCCTGCACCGTGACTTCCTGCCTTCCAGCTGGGCGATGTATGTTCCGTCCTGGGTGGAGTGGGGGATGTTCTTCGGTTGGATGGGATTCTTCTTCATCTTCTTCCTGCTCTTCGTCCGGTTCCTGCCGTCGATTGCAATGGGCGAGGTCAAGTCGGTGATGGATCAACCCCGCAAAGGAGGGGCTCATGCATAAGGAGAACAAAGGTCCGGTTCTGTCAGGGGTGGTGGGGTTTTTCGACGACCCTGAAAGTCTGATCGAGGCGACAGCCAAGGTCCGTGATTCGGAATACAAGGATTTCGATTGTTTCACACCGTATGCGGTCCATGGTCTCGAGCATGCACAGGGTCTTCCACGTTCGAAGGTGCCCTATGTCACCGGTGCTCTGGCTTTCACTGGAACTGCCACGGCGTTTGCGTGGCAGTATGCCGCATCGAAGACCTGGTGGCCGCACATCATCGGTGGAAAGCCGTTCAATTCTCTTCCGGCTTTCGTTCCGATCATGTTCGAGCTTTCGGTCCTTTTTGGCGGGATAGCGACTTTCCTTGCAATGCTTGCGTTCAATCGTCTCCCCAATCTGAGCAAACGGTCCTTTGATCCGTCGATCACCAACAGCCGTTTTGCGATCATGATCGAAAGTCCGCCAGTATCGGATGACGATGAGGCTCCGGCCGAGTTCTCTGCAGAGAAAGCCGAAGCGTTCCTGAAGTCTCTCGGTGCGAAGGACACGAGAAAAGTGTTTGAAGAGGGGTGGTTCTGAGATGAAGACCTTGGTTCAAGTTTCGTTTTTTTCCGCAGTGGCGAGTTTGCTGAGCGGTTGTTACGTGAAGCATTCCAAGCCGTACTATGTTTACGCGCCTGACATGCACTACAGTGTTGCTCTCAAGGCCCAAGAGGAAGGGGCGACCCGTTCTCCGGTCGAGGGGACTGTGCCGCGTGACTTCAGACCTTATTCATACGTTTCAATCGATGAATCCAAAGCCAATTTGAATCCGCTTCCCCGGAGCAAAGACACGCTTCTGAGCGGTAAGGCCCTTTACAATACTTACTGTATCGTTTGTCACGGTCAGTATGGCGAGGGCGACGGTAACGTGGTGGCGATGAAAGATTGGCCCCGTCCTCTTTACCCCCGTCCGCCTAGCCTCCAAAGTGACAAGGTTCGTGACTATAAAGACGGACAGATCTTCCATGTCATCACCATGGGTCAGAACCTGATGCCCTCATACGCCGAGAAGTTGAATGAGGAAGAGCGTTGGGCCGTAGTGCATTATGTCCGGGCTCTTTACCGGGCCAAACACCCGAGTGCCGACGACCTGAAAAAGGCCGAAGGTTACGTCGAAGAGAATCTCTGAGAAAGGATTGGTAAAGAAGCATGGGACACGCACACGCGATGGATCACAAGATTGAGAATCCCGGACGCCTTAGGGCTTCCGGTTTCATGACCGGGCTGTTCTCGTTTTTCATTCTGCTCGGACTGGTTTCGTTTTTCGTGCTGTTTTCGATCGACCAGAAGCACGCTTGGTCGGCCGTTCTCCGTTCGCACTTTTATTTCCTGGCGATCTCGATGACCGCACTTTTCTTCGTGGTGATCCAATGGGTGACCACCTCGATGTGGAGTGCTCCTGTTCGCCGGATCGCAGAGGGCTTCACCGCCTACATCCCGTTCATCCTTGTGTCGACCTTGCTGGTGTTTGCCGGGTCCAAATCCCTGTTCATGTGGCTTGATCCTGCCCACACGCACGGAGACCATGTGATTGAGGGCAAGCTCGGCTACCTTAATATGACATTCTTTAGCATTCGGACCCTCATTGCCGTGTTGGGATGGGCGTTTTTTGCTAACAAAATCGTCGGTGCATCTTTGAAAACGGATAACGGTGCTGACTACAAGGCGGCCTACGAGACCAATCGTAAGTGGGGTGTGGCGTTCCTAGTGTTTTTCGCAATCACCTTCTCAATGGGTGCCTTCGATCAGCTCATGTCCCTTGATCCGCACTTCTTCTCGACCATGTTCGGTGTGTACACTTTCGCGGGTGCCTACCAGACATTCTTCGCGATGTTGGCCATTGTGGTCATTCTGATGAAGCGTTCCGGGTACTTGTCCAAAGTGGTGAATGAGAACCATATCCATGACATTGCGAAGCTCATGTTCGCGTTTACGGTATTTTGGGCTTACACCGGGTTTTCGCAGTACATGCTGATTTGGTACGCCAACCTTCCAGAAGAGACCGGCTATTTCTTGCTTCGCTTCAATGAAGGTTGGACGCCTTGGACCATTTCCCTCTTCGCGGGTAAGTTCCTGCTCCCGTTCTTTCTTTTGCTCCCACGCGGGAATAAAAGGAGCGAGGAGATCGTATTCTTGACGGCTTGCTGGATTCTGATCACCGAGTACTTCGATCTGAACTGGATGATCCAGCCCCAGATTTTCGAAGCAGGGCCTCGCTTTCACCTGGCCGATATCGGTATCTGGCTCGGGTTTTTCGGTGTGTTCGGTTTGCTGGTCAGCCGTTTCTACCGGAAGAACAACGTTCTCGCGATCAAGGATCCGTACCTTCCGGATTCCGTGTTCCATCACCATATTTGATTCGAGTTCAGTCAATCAACGATCAGGCACTGGAGGATTCTTCCAGTGCCTGTTTTATTTGATGTCGAACATGTTCTTGAGTTGCTCCGGATGGATCTCCGAGAATGCCAGGATGGCCTGAAGTGTGCTCTCCGCCCCTCCGATCATCAGCCCGAGTGATCCGAGTCTTTCCAGTTCGATCATGTTCGTATCCGCTCCTGACTCCGTGAGCGTTTTGAGCAGATGGTATTCTTCGTGGGTTTTTTTAAGCAGCTCCTGCTCACGTGTGACCAGGACCTGTCGGATGGCCGAGAAGACATCAGGATTGGCTATGTAAAACTTGTTCTTCTTGTTCAGGCTGTCTTCGGTTTGAAGAATGAGGCCATAGTGTTGCAGGTCTTTCAAAGAAAGGCTGATCAGGGCTTTTGAGACCTTGAGCCGGGCAATCAGCTCCTGAGCCGATACTGGACGCGGAGAGAGGTAAAGGTGGGTCCAGATCATCCCATGGATTCGTTTGAATCCCCAGTATTCGATGAAGACCCCGATTTTCTCAGCGAGTCGATTGACTTGACTCATTGTGGATTGACGTTTCATGAGTTTATACTATCTTAAACTATCGCGCGCTGAAAGTCAGCGTTCGGAGGCTCAATTATGGTTCAATATCCACTCAAGTTCTCAGTTTCGGCGGAAGGTCTGTCCGGTATCGATTCAACTTGGAATACGCGCGTTCCCGCTCATCGGCCTGAGGAATACCGGGATCTGATTGCAGCCATTCCACCTGAGTTCCAAGGTCCGGGAGGGGGGTATTCTCCAGAAGACTTTTATGCCTTAGCCCTCCTGAACTGCTTCATGGCCACGTTCCGGGTGATCGCGTCGAAATCCCAATTGGTGTTTCAGTCGGTAAAACTGAAGGGTGAGTTGGTCGTCGATCGGGATGAAAAGGGCTCCCCCTGGATGAAGCATTTTCACCTAACGGCCAGTGTGGAGGGGGCTCCGGATCCGGAGCGTGCACGCAGACTTCTGGAGAAGACAAGTCAATCCTGTCTGATTTTGAATTCAGTTAAGACGGGCAAAACCTTCGAGTTTGAGGCCAGCGCTTAAGCTGCTTTTTTATCGCGCTCCGGAGTCACGGAGCGACGATTCGGAAAGGGGATGACTTGTGCCAGCGGGCGTTCATTCCCGGCTGGGTCCTTTCGACCTTCTTTTTCCGCTTTCAGTTGGTTGATCAGCTCGCGGTTGAGTTTTTCAAAGTAGAGTTCTTCCGCGTCATATCCCGCATGGGACCAATCGTGTTTGCACAGCATAATACAATTAGTATAACGCGTTGCGCCAACTTCGCAATAAGCAAAAATCTCCGTTAAAACGAGGGTTTAAGTTGTTGGGTCAGGATCGGGGATGGAGCCAGATCGACCAGAGATCTGCTGTGATCACAAAGAGATAGACCATCATGCTGAAGTTGATGCTTAAGAAAAATCTGAGCCAGGTTTTTTGAGCAGGGTGATGAAGGAAGCGCATCAGTTCGAAAATGAGCCAGGTGCTGGTCAGAAGGCTTCCGGTCAACCCCAGGATTCCGATTGGAAAAAACAGGGGTGAAAGAAGGCCGAGTGCGGCGTAAGCCAGGCACCAAAGGGTGATTTGGAAACGCGTGACCCCTGTTCCTCGAGCCACGGGTAGGGTGGGGAAGCCTCCTTGGTGATAGTCCTCGGAGTATTTCAGCGCCAGAACCCAGAAGTGAGGCATTTGCCAGAAGAAGAGTATGGCGAAGAGGTAATAGCCCCTGAGGTCCGTGAGGCTACCATTGGCTGCCACAAATCCGATCCAAATCGGGAGGGCGCCGGGGATGGCTCCCGGTATCGCGGCGAAAGCGAGCTTTCGCTTCCACCAGAGAGTGTAGAGTCCGTTGTAGCTGATGACGGCTGCCCAGCCAAGAAGTAGGACGGTTACTGAAATCCAGCTGAGCAATAAGGTTCCGAAGCCCAGCAAGAGAAGAGTCAGGGTCCATGCAGTGGTGAGACTGATCCGTCCGCTTGGAAGGGGTCGTGTCCGGGTCCGATCCATTTGGGAGTCCTGCTCCCTCTCTTGGATTTGATTCAGTGCGCCGGCAGCCAGGGCCAAGCAAGAGACGCCGATCAACGCCAAGAAGAATCTCGACCAATCGAATGGAAGTTCGAAAGGGTGCCCGATCATGAATCCAGCTGCAAGAGTAATGGCCTCCAGCAGGACGATTTCCGCTTTGGTCAGCCTGAGAATGACCTTGGTCTGGTCCAAAATTTTTGTCATGGTAGTGTCATATTTTTATTACGGAATCCGGTTCCTGCTGTTAAGGTATTCATCATACGAAGAGGGTGGTTTGTGAAGCTGCATTTTGGAAAAAATGCGATTTTTTGCGTCCTGTTGCTGGGTCTTGCGGGCCCGGTCTCTTCGCGTGCAGATTCCGCACAGCCGGCAAAGCCCGCGCAAGTCGAGTTGAAAGGGGATCCGAAAAAAGTTCCTCAAGAACTCGACGGTGTTGGGGTTTCTGAACATCTTGGCGAAAAGGTGGACTTGGCCGGAATCGAACTTACGGATTCCGTCGATGGTAAACAAAAGAAGCTCGGTGAGTTCTTCACGAGTGGCAAGCCAGTGATTCTCAATCTGGTCTATTACGAGTGCCCGATGTTGTGCACGATGGTTTTGAACGGTGTGACCGAAGGGATCAAGGGTCTCCAGTGGAGCGTCGGAAAAGAGTTCCGTATGGTCACCGTCAGCATCAATCACAAAGAGTCTCCTCAGATGGCACTGGCCAAGAAAGAGGCTTATCTCGAGGAGTATTTCGACGGGGCCAAGAGGGATGTGGATGCAGCCAAGTCGGGTTGGCACTTTCTTACCGGCACTGAGGAGCAGATCAAAAAAATCGCTTCGCAGGTGGGTTTCAATTTCAAATATGATTCGTTTCAGAAACAGTATGCGCATTCTGCGGTGACTTTTGTTCTGACTCCCGAAGGAGTCATATCCCGTTATCTTTATGGTGTGACCTATCAGCCCAAGGATCTCAAGCTTGCGTTACTCGAGGCTTCGAAGGGCAAGATCGGGAATGTTTTGGATCGTTTACTCATGTTTTGCTATCACTACGAGCCCTCTGCTCGGGGGTATTCCCTCCAAGCTTTCAGGGTGATGCAATTGGGCGCTGCTTTGACAACGCTCCTGCTGGGCTCTTATTTAAGCATCTTTTGGACCAGACAAAGGAAAGGAAAAACGAAATGAACAAGCTGCTGCTTTGCTTGCTCTTCATCACCTCAACTGCAAAAGCCGCCACCATTCCGGTGGCAGCGTCGGACGTGGCCCAGAGTTGGGACGGAATCTATTGGTTCCTGGTTTACCTCAGTCTCGTATTCTTCGTGGGGATTGTGGCTGCCATGCTCATCTTTGCGATCAAGTATCGTAGCGGTGTATTCAAGAAGCCGAAGTACATCCACGGTAACACTCCTCTGGAAATCATCTGGACGGTGATTCCGACCATTCTCCTCTTCATTTGTTTCGGGTGGGGATGGCAGGTTTACAAAGAAATGATTCATGCTCCATCTGATGCGATGGAAGTCCGGGTGATCGGCAAGCAGTGGCTCTGGCAATTCGTTTACAAGAACGGCACCAGCAGTGTCGGGGATCTTTTTGTTCCTGCGAACAAGCCCGTTAAGCTGATCATGTCCTCCGAAGATGTTTTGCACGCTTTTTTCATTCCTAACTTCCGCGTTAAAAAAGACGTGGTTCCGGGGATGTACTCGAGTGTTTGGTTTGAGGCCAAGGTTCCCGGTATTCATCAGGTTTATTGCACCGAGTACTGTGGCACCTCCCACTCCGGGATGTTGGCGCGCTTGATCGTATTGAGTGATGCCCAGTGGAAAGATTGGCTTTCCGGCAAAAAGATCGATGTCGACTCTTTGCCCGCAGACCCGACTTTCCCCGGTTTCCGCGCGAACCGCCTGGGAGAGGGGATGCCTGAAGCCCAAGCTGGAGCCACTACGGGCGGTCAGCTGAGCCTTGCGGACAAGGGTAAGGCGCTCACTTCGACGAAGGGCTGTATTGCCTGCCACTCTTCGGACGGCTCCAAGCTGGTCGGTCCTTCGTACAAGGGTCTCTACGGTCGTGAGGAGAAAGTGGTCGAAGGCGGTAAAACGATCACCGTCACCGTTGATGACAATTACCTTCGCGAGTCGATCGAGAATCCTCTGGCCAAGGTGGTTGAAGGCTATCCGCCCTCGATGCCTCCTTACAAAGGTCTCGTGAACGAGGAAGAGCTCGCGGCGATTATCGAATACATCAAGAGTTTGAAATAATTGAAGGAGAACGACGATATGTCTCACTCTACTGGCGCACATGGCGATAACTATCTGAATCACTCCCACGGACTGAAGTCCTGGTTGTTCACTTTGGATCACAAACGAATCGGTCTCATGTACCTTTTCGTGATTCTCGGGATGTTCCTGCTCGGAGGGCTTTTTGCTCTCGGGGTTCGCTTGGAACTGTTCTCTCCCGGGATGCAGTATCTGACGATGGATCAGTACAACCGGTTCTTCACCTACCACGGTGCGATCATGGTCTTCATGGTGATCATTCCCTTGATTCCTGCCGCGATCGGTAACTTCATTCTACCGATGCAGATCGGTGCAAAGGATGTCGCGTTCCCCCGTTGGAACTTGGTCTCCTTCTACGTCTACATCCTGGGCGCCACCATCGCTTCGAGCACCCTGTTTTTGAAGGGTGTCGACACCGGATGGACCTTTTATGCGCCTTATTCGATCAAGACCAGTTCGAGCACTACGCTGGTTCTTCTCGGGGCATTCATCATGGGGTTCAGCTCGATCTTGACCGGGCTGAATTTCATCGTGACCATCCACAAGCTCCGCGCACCAGGCCTCACTTGGGACCGGTTGCCGCTGTTCTTGTGGGCGATCTACGCCACTTCGATCATTCAGGTCCTGGCGACTCCGGTCCTGGCCATCACACTCCTGCTTCTCGTGCTCGAGCGTTTGATCGGTATCGGGATCTTCGACCCGACTCTCGGAGGTGATCCGGTATTGTTCCAGCACTTCTTCTGGTTTTACTCCCACCCGGCCGTGTACATCATGGTTCTTCCGGCGATGGGTGTGATTTCGGATGTGATCCCCGCTTTCTCGCGTAAGCCGGTGTTCGGTTACAAGGCGATTGCCGCAGCAACCTTCGGGATCGCTCTGGTGTCGTTCGTGGTTTGGGGACACCACATGTTTGTGAGCGGTCAGTCTGACTTCGCGAACTTCGTGTTTTCTTTTCTGACCATGCTCGTGGCAGTTCCGACCGGCGTGAAGGTGTTCAGCTGGCTCGGTACGATGTACAAGGGCTCCCTTCGTTTCGACACGCCGATGTTGTATGCGATGGGCTTCCTGTTCGTTTTCACGATCGGTGGTTTGACTGGTGTGTTCCTTGCCGTGGTATCGGTTGACGTGCACCTGACGGCTACTTATTTCGTGGTGGCACACTTCCACTACGTGATGGTGGGCGGAACGCTGCTGGCATTCCTTGCTGGTCTGCACTACTGGTTTCCGAAGTTCAGCGGAAAGATGTATTCCGAAGGGCCGGCTCGTCTGGCTTCCTGGATGATCATGGTCGGCTTCAACGTGACCTTCTTCCCGCAGTTCATCCTGGGCGTGCTTGGAATGCCTCGCCGGTATGCGGACTATCTTCCACAGCTGACCACTCTGAACCGGATTTCCACCATGGGCTCCTGGATCCTCGGTCTCGGATTCCTGATTGTGGCGTGGAACCTGGCTCGCGGGCTGAAGTCCGGACGTGCTTCCGGTCCGAACCCCTGGGGTGCGCTTACTCTCGAGTGGATGACCGCCTCGCCCCCTCCGCATGAGAATTTCCTCGTGGAGCCCGTCGTGACCGATGGTCCTTATGAGTACCGTGGCGAAAAAGCTTTGATGGGCGATAACGCCTAAGAAAGGAAAAAAACATGGCTCAAGCAACCGGTTCAGTACCGCATTATGAACGTCACCATGCCCATCACTTCAAGACGGGCATGGAAGAATTCGAGGCATGTAAGCAGGGGATGTGGATTTTCCTCGTAACCGAGGTTCTCTTCTTCGCCGGCATGTTCATGGCCTACGCCGTGCTCCGCGTTTTCTATCCGCAGATGATGAAAGATGTTCATCAGCTGCTGAATTGGAAGATGGGTGCGCTCAATACCGTGATTCTGATCAGCAGTTCGCTATCCATGGCTCTGGCGGTGACCGCCGCCCAGAAGGGTGAGCGCGAGAAGATCATCCGTAACCTCTGGATCACCCTCCTGTTCGCAGGCGGGTTCCTGGTGGTGAAGTACTTCGAGTATTCGCATAAGATCCATGAGGCGATTCTTCCAGGCAAGCTTTACGCTTACCAGGAGTTGAGCGTTGCCAAAGCTCCGCTGTTCTTCTCGGTTTATTTCGTCATGACCGGAATTCACGGATTGCACGTGATCATCGGGATGGGCGTGATTTACTGGCTGATCCGCCGGGCATCGCGTAATGAGTTCGGTCCGAATTATTTCACCCCGGTCGAGATGACCGGACTTTACTGGCACTTCGTGGACTTGGTTTGGATTTACTTGTTCCCGTTGTTGTACCTGGTGAGCTGAGGAGAGGAATAGAATATGTCAGATCAACATCAACACCATAGTCATCATATCCTTTCTAATTCCCTGGCCTGGAGGGTCTTCGGAGCCCTGATCTTCCTGACTGTTGTCACGGTTGCCATCGCCCAGGTCGATCTCGGGGTTTTCAATTTCGCGGTTGCCATGTTGGTGGCCTCGATCAAGGCCTCCCTGGTCTGTATGTTCTTCATGGGGCTCAAGTACGACCATAAAGAAAATACGGTCATTTTCTCGACCTCCCTCATTTTCATGGCGATCTTCATGATCCTCACCTTCGGTGACTTGCTCACCCGTGGGGATGTTTATGTGAAGGACATGAAAAAGATCATTCCGGATGGGGCGGTCGCCGCTTCAACGAAGTCCAAGTTCGATAAGGCTTGGGTTTCCAATCCAGAATTGGTCTCGGCCGGTAAGGAGCTCTTCGCTGCCCAATGCGTTTCCTGTCACGGCGCTGAAGGGGGCGGAGACGGTGTGGCTGCTGCCGGATTGAACCCGAAGCCCCGTAACTTCAAGGTCGGAGATGGATGGAAGGCGGGTCGTAAACCGAGCCAGATCTACAACACCCTCACCAAGGGTTTGAACCAGATGCCCGCTTTCGGGACGCTGCCTCCGGATGATCGCTGGGCCCTGGCTCACTATGTGCGGACCCTCGGTCCACACGAGGGAGAGAAGGATGGATCCGACGATCTGAAGAAGATCGGCATTGATCCGACCAAGGCCGATGGTGGCGGTTCCGGTGAGAAGTCGATCCCGGTCGATCTGGCCATCGATCAGATCAGCCAGGGAAAATAAGGGTCTCTTGAAATGATTTGGGGGACGGGGCGCTGCCCTGTCCCCTTTTTTTTTCAGGATCCCAGATAGGCGTCGTGTTTCAGTCCGAGCGAGGTGTCGAACTCGAAGATCCACGGTTTCCCCGTGGGGATGTTCAGCTCGAGCACCTCTTCTGGAGAGAGTTTTTTGATGTGTTTCACCAGTCCGCGGAGACTGTTGCCGTGGGCAACAATCAGCAAGTTCTGATCCCGTGATAGTCGGGGTGCCAGTTCTTCATTCCAGACCGGCATGACCCGTTCGATGGTGGTTTTGAGAGACTCCGCCAAAGGAGGGTTTTCCAGGCCCAATAGCTTGTATCGCGGATCCAGCGCCGGGTTCATCGGGGACCCGGGCTCCAGCATCGGGGGAAGGGTTTCGTAGGAGCGTCTCCAAATTTTGACTTGGGCTTCTCCGTATTGTCTCGCGGTTTCTTCCTTGTTGAGGCCTTGGAGGCTTCCGTAGTGACGCTCGTTGAAGCGCCACGAGCGGGTCACCGGGTACCAAAGGCGGTCCATGGATTCGAGAGCGAGAAAATGGGTTCGGATCGCCCGCTTCAGCACCGAGGTATAGGTGTGATGGAACTCGAGATCCAGGGAGCGGAGTGCTCGACCTGCTTCTTTGGCTTCTTCAACGCCTTTGGCGGATAGATCCACATCCACCCAGCCTGTGAAGCGGTTTTCCAAGTTCCATTGACTTTCTCCGTGGCGGAGGATCACCAGTTTTCCCATGCTGGGAATCGTACCATATCCTTGACGGGGGGAGGGAGGTTTGGTAACTGTTGAGAATGATTCTCAACAAAGAGGATTCCGCGCCTTTGTCCAGTCTCCGCCCCGGAGAGGCTGGACGCATACTGGGGTTCGATTCAGATGCCCAGGCGGAGCCTTTTTTTCTGCGGCTGCTTGAGGTGGGTTTTCTACCGGGCGAACGCATCGAGGTTTTGAATGTCTCCCCGTTCGGCAGCGATCCGCTCAGCGTCCAGGTGATGGAGGGTGTTTATGCGATCCGTAAGCGTGAGGCGGCAAGGATCCTCGTCATGAGGGAGTTGCCGTGAGCAGGAAGCGGATTGCCCTCGTCGGGACCCCGAATGCCGGGAAGACAGCTTTATTCAATGCGCTGACTCGCTCCCATCAGAGAACAGCGAATTACAGTGGTGTGACGGTCGAAAGCGCAGAGGCTGATTTGCGCCTCCCCAGCGGGGAGGTTTCGGTTTTGGTGGATCTTCCCGGCGCCTACAGTCTCAGACCCTATACCGAGGATGAGGGGGTGCTGGCCCGAGCCCTTGCAGGGCAGGAATACGATGGCATGATTCTCGTTGCGGACGCCACCCAGCCGGAACGTTCCATCCGTTTCATTCTGGAAGTTCTCGATACGACTTCCATTCCATGTGTGATCGCTCTCAATATGATGGACCTCGCAGAGTCGAGAGGGTTTCAATTCGATCTTTCCAGATTTGAGACCGAAACCGGGGTTCCGATCGTCTCCTGTTCCGCCATCCGGAAAACAGGTTTGAAGGCCCTGACTCATTTGCTCGAAAAGGCCGTGAATGGCCCTCGTCGTGAGAAGCACGTGTTTTTCTCACCTCCCGATGCAAACGAGACCAGAGAGCAGTCCTCCCGCCGGATTCTCGATTTTTACAAGCGGGCGGATGAGATCAAGAAGGGTGTGCTCTTACGTGCCGGGGATCCTGATGCGCGCTCGCGTCAGATCGACCGGATCGTTCTGCACCCGGTTTGGGGGTTGATCATTCTGGTGGCCATGCTCGGTTTGACTTTCCAACTCATGTTCAATCTGGCGCAGTGGCCGATGGACTTGATCGAAGGGGTGATTTCGGGAATCCAGTCCACGGTCAACGAGAGTGCGCTTCCTGAATTGGTACGGAGTTTTATTTCCGACGGGGTGTTGGCGGGAGTGGGGGGGACCCTGGTGTTTCTGCCTCAGATCCTGATCCTGTTCGCAATGATCCTTTTGCTAGAGGATGTGGGATTCATGGCCCGTGCGGTTTTCATTCTGGATCACCTCATGGGCAAGGTGGGGCTGCATGGACGCGCATTTTTGCCTCTTTTGTCGAGCTACGCATGCGCCGTTCCAGGCATCATGGCGACTCGGACCATGGAAGAGCGTCGGGACAGGATCATCACCACCTGGATCATTCCGCTCACCACCTGTTCGGCAAGGTTGCCGGTGTACACCTTGCTGATCTCAGCGTTTGTCCCGAACTCCGAGGTCTTCGGGGGGATGAGGTTGCAGGGGCTGGTCATGCTTGGATTGTATGGGGTCGGTCTGGTGACTGCACTCGCGGTCGGAGCCATATTGAAAAAACTGCTATTCAAGAAGGGGCGCCCTCCACTTCTGATCGAGTTGCCTTCGTACAAGCGCCCCTCATTCCGTAGCTTGTTGAAAGGGCTGTTGTACCGGGCAAGGCTTTTCCTCGTACGGGTAGGGACCGTCATCCTGGTGCTCTCGGTCCTGATCTGGGGTTTGTTGAGTTTTCCTCGTGCTGACAATGGGTCCGCACTGCCGATCGAGTCCACCTACGCCGGGCGGATCGGGAAGACCCTCGAGCCGGTATTGAGTCCCCTCGGCTTCGACTGGAGGATCGGTATGGCCTTGGTCCCCACTTTTGCCGCAAGGGAAGTGATGGTCAGCACCCTGGCCACGGTTTATGCGGTGGAGGGTAGGAACGGTCCTGGAGAGTCTGCAGATCTCGGGGAGGTGCTCCGGAAAGAATGGGGCGTTGCCACCGGCGTTTCTCTTTTGGTCTGGTTCATTTTCGCACCGATGTGTCTGTCCACATTGGCAACGGTTCGCCGTGAACTCCAAGGTACCAAGCACGCCGTATTCATGACGATTTACCTGTTCGCCCTCGCTTATGGAGCCTCTTGGATCACCTTTTCCTTGCTCAGCCGATGGGTTGGATGATTCGGCTTCCCGGTGAACATCGGACTCTTTGTCCGGAGCGGAGTTTTTCCAGAGCACCCTTTGCCCCGTAAATCACGGGGATCCCGAATTCCCTGCAGAGAATCGAAGCGTGCGATAGTGCTGATCCGGTTTCAGAAATGAGTCCGCCCACCCACGGCAGGAGGTGGACCAGCCCCGGGCCGGCCGCGTGCATGACCAGGATCTTGCCACGAATGGATTCCGGTGTTTCCTGAATGAGATCTTCACGGGGTACCAGGAGTACCTCGCCCTCCATGGGTTGCGTGACCGAATTCAGTCCCAGCACGGCTGGCGTCCCGGTGTCAGATTCAGGAGCCCAGTTCCCTCGGCCGTCTGCTCGAAGTCTGCCGGCCACGGTGATTTCTCCCTGATCAAAATGAATCACCCTTCTGTCCATCACCAGATCCCGGTGTTTTCCTTCGGCGCTTTCCATCCGGAGCAATTCTTCGAGATGGAAGAAAAACACATCCTCCCTCGATTCCACCGCTCCTTTTTCTTCGAGCAGACTGCCCATCTTGAGCAAACGCTCCCGGAGAACACCGAACGCCCGTGCCCTCATCCAACGGGAACTTTGTCTGAAAGAAAGAAGTGAGGCGAATTTCCGCTCGAGCCAATTCGGAATCCAGCCACGCGTGGACTGATTCTCCGGACTCACCTTTTTCGGTTCATTCCCGCCCAGTAGAACAGGGAGAAAAAGTTCGGGATATTCACGATAACTTCGTGTTTCCAGCTTCAGCTCTCCCGGACAACGATCCCCGAATTCATCCAGAAAATCATTCAGCAGGTGAGCGATATCGTCGTTCCGGAGACGCAACATGGCTGGAGAATAATGTCCGGTACCAGCACAAGAGAGCAGGTAGTCCCGTGCGGCCGAGTCTTGGTTGATCGCGTTTCTCAAATGACGCATGCTTCTCAAGCAGGAAGCGGTTAGGGGATCACTCCGGACTTGAGGTGTTCTGCCCAGCCAGCGGTAGAAGTCATCCAGAAAAAGCGCCAGGATATCGATCTGAAGAGTCGGTTCGAAGCGCCGGCGCGTTTCGTCGATGAAGGGGAGGAGTGAGTCCCTCAGTTCATTCCACTCCCGAACCGTTTCGAACCGGTCGCGCTCGTTTTTCAAGAATAAGTCGAGTTCCCTGATAAATTTGATCTCCCGGTCCTCTACCTTCCGTAAGGTTGAGGTTAGATCACGGATCAGTGGCCAAAGGCTCCGAAGAGCGGGGCGAAAGGAGGCGGTCGGGAGCAGGAGTTTCCTTGCGACACTCGGTCCGATCCGGAGCAGGTTCGACAGGGACGACACGGAATAAAAGGCACGGCCCTCATGAAACACCACGGGCGATGCCGGTTCCGGAAGGCCCGCGGAACGGGCCAGGGTACGGGCGAGGGGAGGGTAAATCCGGAGAATCACATCCCTCGTGATCGGGGCGCAGGGGCCGGGAAAACTCTCTGAGAGATTCTCGTCATCCAGTACCGCGGGATTCGCGAGAGCGCCTGTCGAATCATCGTGCATATTGCCGAGACTATCATGATCGAGGGGTGAAGGGATGCTGCGATAAAAATCCTTAAATCTCGTATTCTTAACTCCCGAACTTCCGCGTCATCAGAGGGCTTTTTCCTTGAATTCACGGCGGGTCTCGGGCAAGATGCCGGCATGGGATACGAGATCAAGACAGTCAATACCATTCGTGAACGTCGATTCGAAGCCGCCCCCCGCCCCGATCTGTGGGCGGATGCCCCGGAACGGGATTGGAACAACTGGATCTGGCAACAACAGAAGCGCATCAAAACGATGGAACAGCTCGAAAAGGTCATCAACCCGACCGCAGACGAGCGTGAAGCGTTCGCGCAGTCCCATGAGATGTTCAACATGGGGATCACTCCGTACTACGCGGCTCTCATGGACAAGGACGACCCGAACTGTCCGATCCGTCTTCAGTCTGTTCCCGGTAAGGGCGAATTGCATATCGCTCCGGAGGATCTGGAAGATCCGCTGGCCGAGGAGCGGGATATGCCCGTACCCGGTGTGACTCACCGTTATCCTGACCGTGTGCTGTTTTACACCACCCACAACTGTGCGATGTACTGCCGCCACTGTACCCGGAAAAGAAAAGTGGCCGATCCTGATTCCGCTACTTCAGCCAAGACTCTCGAAGAAGGTCTTGCTTACATCGAACGGACCAAGAGCATCCGCGATGTCGTGATTTCCGGCGGTGATGCGCTCTCGAATTCGGATGACCGGATCGAGTACATCCTCTCCCGTCTCCGGGCGATGGATCATATCGAGATTTTCCGGATCGGGACCCGGAACCTGGTGACCCTTCCACAGCGGATCACGGACGACTTCTGCAAAATGTTGAAGAAGTACCAACCCGTTTTCATCCACACCCACTTCAATCATCCCAAGGAGCTGACCCGTGAGGCATTCGATGCCTGTGCGAAGCTTGCCGATGCGGGTTGTGTGATCAACAACCAGATGGTGTTGCTGAAAGGGGTGAACGACGACCCGAAAACCGTGATGGAGCTCAACCACAAACTCCTGATGGCTCGCGTACGGCCCTACTACATGTTCCAGGCGGATCTTTCCCAGGGCATCAGTCATTTCAGAACCCCGGTCGAAAAGGGTCTCGAGATCATCAAGGCCCTTCGTGGCTGGACCTCCGGAATGGCGGTTCCTCATTTCGTGATCGATGCCCCGGGTGGCGGTGGCAAGATCCCTCTTCTGCCCAAATATGTGATGGGGCAGGAAGGCAAGGAGTGGACGCTCCGGAATTACCGGGATCAAGAGTACAAGTATTTTGAGCCGTAAAGCCCCGATCTGGCTTTTGCTTCTCACCTCCTGCGCTGGGACTCCGGACATGCTTCCGGAGCGGCACGCCCGTTATCGGTTTCCGAGAGAGCGTGTTTATATTGAGGAACCGGAGGGAAAAGACTCCGGGCGGCCTTATCAGCCGCTCGGCTGGGTGAAGTCAAAGGCCACTTGGTCCACCTTGGATCAGGATCCGAACTCTCCCCGTTTGTGCCGGAATTATTTCAATAAAGCGGCCAAATCTCTGCTCGACGAGGCCCACAAGGCGGGTGCGGATGCTGTGATCAAGGTTCGTTCGGTGGTCTTGCTGTTGGACGGTAAGCTCGAGTTCTACCCCCGTGCAGAATGTTCGGACGATGGTGCGGAGGGGGAGGTGCTTCTGCAGGGAATCGCCATTAAATTCAAGCCCTTGCCGTCTCCGACTCCGGCCTCAGAAGAGCGTTAAAGTTTTTGGTGCGATCTGCCGATCAGACTTTGACGAGGGTACATCACTTTATGAGCGAATCAGTCCTCAAAAAATTCGGGAAGTATTTCCTGCTCGACCGGATCGGTGAAGGCGGGATGGCCGAGATTTTCCGTGCCCGTATGGCCACGGCCGATGCGAATGGCCGTTTCATCGTCATCAAGCGGATTCAGGGTGCTTACAGTAACAACCAGGAGTTCGTGCAGATGTTCCGCGCCGAAGTCCAGGTGACCATGCGATTCTCCCATCCGAACATCGTTCAGTTGTACGAGTCCGGTGAGGACTCCGGTCAGCATTATATCGCCATGGAGCTGGTCGAGGGGCGGAACCTCCGCCAGGTGCTTTCCAAGATTTCCCAGAAGCAACAACGGATTCCGATTCCCGCATCTTGCTTCATCATCGAACAGGCCGCTGCGGGCTTGAACTATGCCCATCAGTTCAAGGACAGGATCACCGGAGAGCCATTGAATCTGGTTCACCGCGATGTGAGTCCTCAGAACATCCTGGTCTCCTATGACGGGAACATCAAAGTGATCGATTTCGGTATCGCCAAGGCGGCGACCAACGGAGAAGCAACGCGAGCCGGGGTGATCAAGGGTAAACTCAGTTATCTCTCGCCTGAGCAGGTGATGGGTGATGTCCTCGACGGACGTTCGGACATCTTCGCGCTCGGTATCGTGCTCTGGGAACTGCTCACCGGTAAGCGACTGTTTGTCGCCGATGGGGACAATGAGTTCCAGGTTTTGAAGATGATCGAAAGTTGCACCACCTATGTGAAGCCACCTTCGACTTTCAATCCGGAGATTTCGAAAGATCTCGATGCGGTGGTCATGCAGGCTCTCGCCCGTGATCCGAAAAAGCGTTTCCAAAACGGCGAGGAAATGGGACGAGCCCTGCGGAAACTGCTCGCAGTGGAATATTCCGACTTCGGCCCTTCCGATCTTTCTATTTTCGTAAAAAAGCTTTTTCACGATCTGATTGTGGAAGACCGCAAACAGCTCCAACAGTTGAACTCCCGGGCGGATGAGTTGATCGCCCTCGGAAGTCAGGCACAGGCTAAACCGGCTCCAGTATCCGAGGCTGTGACGGATTCGGGTGTCCAGCCTAAGGAGACGACCCGCGAGCAAACGCGAGTCAGTAATTTGGGTGACAAGTTCGAGAAGTCCCAGATCACTTCGGCGGATCGGGTCGAGATCGCCCGTCAGCCCCAGAATCAAATGAGGGTCCCGTCGGCATCGAAGCCGAACACCCAGACCGGAATCCGTTCGGCGGCACCAGTGAGTAGGGGCACCAACACCGGTATCCGGCGTCCAGCGCCGGTCGAGCCCGTAAGGGAGTCGGCCGGGGGAGGCGGGATTTTAAAGCTTCTCGGGGGTGCGGCCATGCTTGCGATCGGAGGCTTCTTTGCCTTCGAGCACTTCAATCCGGTAGATCGTAAGCCGGACTCGGTACCGATCGAAGATCAGACTCCGACGGTGCAGAACCCGTTTACGAGTAAGGCGAACCTGAGAGTGAAGATTTTCCCTGACGGGGATCTTTCCAAAACGAGAATTTCAGTGAACTCAGCGCCGTTCGATCCCAATAAGGGCTTCATGAAGTTGAATTTGGATGAGCCGGTGGAACTGGTGATCGAGCGTCCCGGATTCGTGACTTACCGCAAAGAGTTCACCGTCAAGCAGGCTGATCTGAGCCCTACACGTGACTACATCATGGATGTGAAGCTTGATCCGATGGTTTACGGAACCTTCACTCTTTCGACCCAGCCCGAGATTGCCGATGTCAGCATCGTCAATCTGGATCAGGGAACTTCAGGGAATTCATCCAAGCCGTTGCTTTTGAAGACCCCAGTCTACCAGGAAAAGCTCCCGGTCGGGCATTACCGGGTGACGGTGCGGAATGAGACGCTGAACGTAGAGAAATCGTTTCAGATCGAGATCAAAGAAGGGGACCGCCTGGTCAAGAACGGGATCGCACTTGAGCCTGTGAGGAGTCCGGCGAGCAATCGTCGTTAGGGAAGGTATTTGTAACCCACTCCGTACACACTTTGGATGTGGACATTCATTTCAGGGATTTTTTTTCTGAGGGATCGGATGTGAACATCGATGGTACGGTCGGTGGTAGCCGGTGCCGAATCTTTCCAGATCTCCTTCATGATTTCCGAGCGTGAAACAACCACGCCGTTTCGGGATGCGAGGAGGCGGAGGATATCGTATTCAGTGAGAGTCAGGGGGACAAGTTGATCGTTGTAGTTCGCGGTGCGGTTGATGGGGTCGATCTCGAGTTTTCCCACCCTCACTTTTGGTGATGTGGCGGTCTTCGATCGCAATAGGCGTGATTTGATTCTGGTCATCAGCTCCCGATGGTCGAAAGGCTTCGGCAGGTAGTCCTCCGCCCCCATGGACAGACCATAGGTGATTTCTGCAGTCGTGTTCTTTCCAGAAAGAAAGATCACCGGAATCGATTGTGTCTCGGGATCCGACTTCAAGCGCTTGCAGGTATCATAGCCATTCAAGACCGGCATGATCACATCGAGGACGATGAGGTCGGGAAGCTTAGCGCGCGCAAGATCGATCCCTTCTAAGCCGTTTTCTGCGACTAGAACTTCAAATTCCCGGCCCAGCATGACCTGGAGGAACCGTCGTGTGTCGGGATTATCCTCGATGACCAGGATCTTCTGTCGCATTTGAGAGTCTTTCGGCAATCAGGGAAAGTCCGGAGAGGAGTAATTCACTCTCCACAGGATCAAGGGGCTGGCTCAATCCGAGTATCCGGGTCAGGGTATGAAGCAACTCCTGGTCCCTCATTTGTTCCGCTCACTCCAAAGCCTTTTGGCGAGGGTTCCGAACCAAGGGGAGGTTTCCCCCAGGTGGTCGATCCGCTTCAGTTCTTCTTCGACCGTACGTCGAAGGTTGCGGTTCTCCTCCATGAGTCTCTCGGTATCCATCCGCATTTTTTCGCGAAGCTCGAGTCTGGCCTGAAGAACATTCACTTGTTCCTCTAGAGCCGACTCGACCAGGCGTTTTCTGATTTCATCGAGTTCTGATGCATTCCACGCGCATTTGAAATGCAAACCCTTGGAGGAAGCGAGTGACTTGGCTTCCTCGATCAGGCGTTTAAGGTCGACGGGTGACTCATCGGGCTCTAGACCACTCAGGTCCAAGACCGTGAAAAGGGGAGATGTTTCGAAGAACCGATAAAGACTCGATCGAAGGGTTTCGAGATCCGCGTTGGAGGTGGGGCCCTGGATGCGGAACTCATGGATGCCATTTCTGGTCTGGAAAAGGATGTTCATGTCTTGAGTGTCTCACAGGGTGCGAATGATCAATAGAGTCAGGGATTTGGCGGGCGGGTAGGTAAAGTTTGCCGCTAGCGTTTTGACGCTGAATGTTTCGATCGATTCCGCCGAAGAGAACAATGGAGGTGGAATCCTTGAAGTCGTGTAGGGGAATACTCATGATGACCGGACTCATCCTGACAGGCTTGGCCCGGCAGGCATCCGCCATTCCATATTCCTATCCGGGAATCCGTTATGTGAGTCCCTACAGTCATTCGATGGGAGGCGTGACGCTTCCACTCACGAATGAGACGGGGAACTCACTATTTAATAACCCGGCGGGTCTGGCCAAGAACACCAAGTTCAGGGCCGAGTACCTCAATCTTCAATTCGATGTGAATTCGGGAGTTGCCGGAGACATGACCCAGGCCACGAAGATGTTCAATCTCGGCACTCTGACTGATGTGCTGAATTCGGACATCAATTACCTCTATTCGGGCGGGATCGGCAATCTGACTGCTGTCTCTTGGGGGGGATTCGCTGTCGGGTTGCTCATTCAGGACCGGGTCCGGGCCTACTCGGATGGAACCAATGTGCACTATGAAACGAACAGTCTGGCTGTACCCGCCCTCGGATACGGATTTTCATTGGCTCGCGGAGTGGTGAGGCTCGGATACAGTCTGCAGTTGGTGAATCTCGCATCCGGAACGACGCAGTCCACTGCGGACTCCGGTGCTCGCTTTCTTTCTGGTCTCAGTGAGGGAAGAGGGCTTGCTCATACGGCATCCGTGAATTTCGCATTTCCCTTCACTTATCTTCCAACCTTGTCCTTGGTCGCGAGGAACATCGGTGGAGTCACGTATGCAGCGGGAAGTTTGCTCCCCCGTGCCAATAATCCAACAGGTGTTCCTCCAACCGAGGAAATGACGGTAGATGCGGCATTCGGCATGATGGTGAGGATTTCGGGGCAGGTGAAATCAAATTGGTACCTGCAGTACAAGGACATCAACAACCGTGTGAGTGTCCCTTTTCTTGAGAAGATGAATCTAGGACTCGATATCAGTTTGAGTCCTGCAGTGGGGATTCGGGCAGGAATGACCGGGAATCAGTTTAGCGCAGGTCTCGGTTACCGGAGTGAATCGAGTGAGATCAATCTGGCCTACTACAAGGATCCGACCCCTTTCAAGGACGTCTCCTATTATGACACGCGTTTCGCACTCCAGTACAAAGTCCTGTTCCAGGACCAGAATAGCCGTAACCGCGAGGAAGAGGGCAAGCCCAGATGAGAGGACAACATGAATAAGCCACAGTTCCATTTCAGCATCCTCGGACGGGATCGTGAGACCGAGCAACATTGGATCAATGAGATCAAGGTCTTCCAACGTGGTCTGGGAGGTGCGTTGGGAGGGGCGCCGACTCCGGCCGGGGAGATTCTCTCCAATTTGATCCTCATCGATTCTGCCCGTCCCGGATGGCAGCAATGGCTGGAAAGTGTCGACCGCTCGGGAAAATCTATTGTGCTGGTTCTTGAAGATGAAGACGGGTTGCCGGAAGGCAAGGATGTCGGACTCGTTTCGGATCTGTTGGTGCATCCTTTCCGGATTCCCGAATTGCTGAGTGTGGTGAAGCATCACCACGAACGCATTCGAGCGGAAGAATTACTGGCAGAGGCAGTGTCGGCCGAACGCGATCTCGTCGAAGCGAACGTCACACTTGAGAGGATCCTCCAAGCCAAAACGCCGAAGCGTTATTCAGGGATCAAGGGGCTTCAAATCATGTCAAAGCACCTTTCAGGACTCAAGCCGGGGGGGGATTATTTCGATGTATTCGAGTCCGACAAGAAAGACTTCGTGAACTTCCTTCTGGTTGACTCCTCGAGCTATGGCGTTTCGGCCGCCATCCTTGGCATGATCCTGTCTTGCTCGGCCAGGATGGCGAATGATCATCAGGTCACCCCTTCGCAGTGGGTGCGCAACATCTATGAGGAGCTTCGTCTGACGCTAGGGGACCAGGGCCATTTCAGTATGTTTTTTGGACGCCTGAATCGCCGGGATTTCAGTCTACACTACCAGCTTTTCGGATCTGTGGAGGGGTTTGTGGTCGATCCGGGCGGGATTTCCAAGAAGCTCGAGCGGAATGGAGAGGCCATCAGCAATCGACACATTCCGGCGGAATCTGAGGAGAAGATTCTGAAACTCCAGCCAAAAGACCGTCTGATCCTCCTGTCGGACGGGTTCGTCAAGGGGGTTGGGGGCGAGTTCCATCTGGACCGTGTGTTCAGGGATCGACTCGAACGTGAGCCGTTCGCCTTGGTGAACGAACTGGCATTTCTTATCAAGTCCCGGTTGAATGAAGGCGAGACCTTTCCGGGTGAGGATTGTTCCGCCATTGTGATTGATGTCGAGAAGAGAGTGTTGAGACTCGCCCCTACGGGTTGAGTGGCGCCCCAGTTGAATGGGGGAGTGGATGTCCTCCTGCTTTTAATGCGCTATGGATCCGGGAGTGACCTGCGGACAAAACCGACGCATGGTCTGCCTGAGTGCATGCGGCCTTGAATTGAAGCACGAGGGTGTGAGCATTGAGCTCGACGATCTCACCGGAGACAGGCGGATGGGATCTGACCCCGGGTAGACTTGCGAGAATCTCCGTGATTTCACGGATGGCTCGATCGGCATCAGCCATCAATCCCAAATGGACCTTGAATGAGGCAAGACGCCAGGGGTGCGAGCTTGAGTTCACGATGTTATCCGAAAAGAGTTTGTGGTTGGCCACAAAGATGCGCTGTTGGTCGGCATTATCGATCAATGTGGCAAACAACCCGATCTCCCGCACGACTCCGCTGACCCCAGCACCCTGGATGACATCACCGGCCTTGAATGGACGGAAAACAATCAGGAAGATGCCTGCAGCGAAGTTTGAGAGGAGACCCGACCAGGCCACACCGATCGCAACTCCGGCAGCGGCCAAGACCGCCGAGAAGGAAGTGGTCTCGATTCCAAAAAGACCCAGAATCGCAACAACGGCCAGAGTCCGGATCGACAGGGCAAGGGTCTGGTTTGCGTAAAGGATCAGTGTGGGGTCGATATTCCGTGACTTGAGGGCCGTACCGAGTAGGCGCTTCGCCCAGCGGATCACCAAGGTTCCGGCGGTCCACAAAGCGAAGGCTCCAATGACTTTCAGCAAGAAGGGGATGAGCAATCGATGGATCAGGTTTTCGATATTGGTGATGTCCGTCCAATTCTGATTCATAGCACTCCTTGGAAGGTCTTCTCTACTTTTCCTGACAACCAGATGTCATCGATCCGATCCGGAGTGATCTTGCGGTACTCCACACGCAACTCGCCCCCTACACAATGAACGAGATTGCTATCCGTTACGATGGCCGTGGCAATGGCGCCTGTTCCACAGGACAGTGTTTCATCCTCAACTCCGCGCTCATAGGTCCTCAAGAAGATCCGGTTTTCTTTTTTTTCGTAGAAATTCACATTGATCCCGTTGGGCATGAACTGGGATGAATTCCGGATCCGACGTCCTTCACCCACAACATCGTAATCGATGAGTCCGCTAACCGGAATCACCAGGTGAGGCGAGCCCGTATCCAGGACGAACCCTGCCGGAGTTTCGCTGATGGTGGTCACCGATTGCATGCGGATCGAAACGGTCTCGCCGACGATCTTCCCGGAGTGCTCTCCGTCGATAGCAAGAAAACGGGATTCTCCATCCGATATTCCGAGGTCGGCGGCGAAGCGGAGGAGGGCCCGGCCGCCATTCCCGCACATGGTGCACTCGCCCCCGTCAGAGTTATAATTTCTCATGCCGAAATCATACCCCTCGACCCGGGTGAGCAGGATCAGGCCATCGGCTCCAATGCCGTAGCGACGGTGGCAGAGACGGGCGATCTCCGCACGGGTGGGGCTCCAGGATGAATCCCGATGATCAATCAGAATGAAGTCATTGCCGTTCGCGTGGTATTTCGTGAAATGCAGGGCCATGCCCCTACCTTAACCGGAGACACTCTTTTTGAGAAGGCTTGCGCTCAGTTCGACCTCATACTGCGAGGGGAGCCGTAAAGGAGAGACTCTGTGCTCCAGGGAGCCCAGGGCCTCAGCTCCCTTGAGGCGGGCACGTCGCTTCAAAGCCTCGGTCATTCGCTCGATCAATTCCTGGAAAAGTTCCGATTTTTCGACCTCAAGCATTTCAGCTCTGAGATATTGGACCATCCGAATCGAGTCAAAAACGACATAGCCGGCCTCCTTTGCCGCAGAAGGAGGAAGAACCGGAATTTTTCGATCCACAGCAGTCTCGGTGCGGGATCCTTCGTATCGGAATCGCGACGCGGGGGATTCGGGCAGGACCTCATCCGGATCACGGGGTGAGGGTTTCAGAAGGAACTGAAGACCGGAATCCCGCATATCCTGGATGAGTTTGATTCCCGCAAACTCGCTGATACGGGAAAATAAAACCCGACCTGCAGAGATTTGGAAGTCGAGTTCACTCGAGGAAATCCCGACATCATTCTCCGTAATGAAAAGCAGTAGCTTATCCCGGGAGTAAAGATCGAACTCGCCAGAGACCAGCAAGTGGTGTGGGAAGCGTGTCCCCGGCAGGAAAGGTGCTTCTTTCACTTTCTCGGCATAAGTACGGATCGTATCGAGAGGGGGGAGAGAAGGTGTTGTGGTCGCCGGTGCGACTGGATTCTCAGCCGGGGAAGGGAAGTCCTGGAGAAAATCCATCGGTGGTGCCGAATCCATCACAGGAGCTTCTGTCGACGGAACCGCCATTCCGGTAGCCTCAGCTTGAGGGGCGAACGGATCCGGGAGATCGATCGGTGCCTGGTCCGGTTCGAGGACCGGATCCAGACCTTGAAAGGGATCTGCCAGCGGAGCATCAGCCGGGGCTTCCGCGGGGGCGGGCTCCTCCGGAGGTGGCTCATGATCCATCATTCCGATCTGGTCGATCGATTCGAAGGTGTCGATGGTTTCGATGGGTTTGAGTTCGTTGACCGCGAAAGGATCCTCCGGAACGGCGGATCCGTCGTCTCCTACCGGGTCGATCTGAGGAAGCTCAAGGATCCCCGTCAGGTCTTTCTTTTCCGGCGGGTTCCCATCATTGGCCATGCTTAGAGATGTACTCCGTGGCATTTTTTGAATTTCTTGCCGCTTCCACAGGGGCACTCGTCATTCCGCCCGATGCTGGAGAGATCTGTGCCGGGAGGCAGAGGTCCCAATCCTTTCAGGGCCTCGGCAGCCGAGATCATCCGGGGACTGGCCGGTGGAGCATCGTCGAGAGTCCGGACTGCGCCTTGAACAGGTGCTTCATGAATCTCTTCCGCCTCGAAGGAATCAGTCGGTTCAGCAGTGATCTGGACGGCAAACAGCTTCCGGACCACGTCACCGGTGATCTGGGCCATCATCATCTCGAAGAATTTGAATCCCTGTTTTTTATACTCTACGAGAGGGTCTTTTTGACCGTAACCTTGCAGCCCGATTCCGTCACGGAGATGGTCCATGGCAAGCAGGTGATCTTTCCACAAGTGGTCGATGGTTCCCAGGAGGACCATCTTCTCGACCTGACGGACGAGGTCCGCCCCGTATTGGGTTTCCTTAGCACGATAGGCCTCTTCGGTAAGTCCGGAGAGGAGCTTTCGGAGTCCTTCACCCGTCAGAGGCTGGATGTCCGACTCGCGGATATCCGTCTGGATCTGATAGGTCACGGCTAGCGCTTCGTTGAGTTCCTTCAGGTTGAGAGAGGACGCGCCGTCGATTTTACGGATCTTGCCACCCGGGAAAAAATCCTCGGCGATAGCCGAATTGATTTCTTCCACCATGGAAAACACCATCTCTCGGAGGTTCGCCTGACCGAGAACTTCCCGGCGCCAAGCGTAAACGACCTTCCGTTGCTGGTTCATCACATCATCGTATTCGAGGAGGTGTTTCCGGATGTCGTAGTTGTGTCCCTCGACCTTTTTCTGGGCATTGGCAATCGCCTTGGTGATCCACGGGTGCTCGATCGGAGCGTCGTCTTCCATGAATCTCTTGATATTGACCCCTCCGAAAATACGCATGAGATCGTCATCGAGCGACAAGTAAAACTTGGATTTGCCCGGATCGCCCTGACGGCCTGCACGCCCACGGAGCTGGTTGTCGATCCGCCTCGATTCGTGGCGTTCAGTGCCCAGGATGTACAGACCTCCCAGGTTCTTCACTTCGTTGCGCTCGCGCTCGACATCGTCCGCCCAGCGCTTCATATTCTCCTCCAGGCTGGCTTTCCAAGCGGCATGCTCTTCTTCAGTGGCTTCCGGAGCGAGAGGACCGGTGGCTTGTTTGGCGAGAAACTCGGCATTTCCACCGAGAAGGATATCGGTTCCGCGACCCGCCATGTTGGTGGAGATGGTCACCGCACCTTTACGGCCCGCTTGGGCGACAATGTCCGCCTCGCGCTCATGTTGTTTTGCATTCAATACATTGTGACGGATTCCTGCCGTTTTCAAATGACGGGAGAGTTCCTCCGATTTATTCACCGAGACCGTTCCCACCAGGACGGGTTGTCCGCGCTCGTGAGCCGTCTTGATTTCTTCGAGGATGGCTTTGATCTTCGAAGATTCGGACTTGTAGATGGTATCGGCATCGTCTTTCCGGATGTTGGTCCGGTTGGTCGGGATGATCGTGACATCCAGATTGTAAATCTGTTTGAATTCCGTGGCCTCGGTGTCGGCCGTTCCGGTCATGCCGGAAAGCTTTTTATACATCCGGAAGTAATTCTGGAAAGTGATGGTGGCGAGGGTTTGGTTCTCGCTCTCGATTTTCACCCCCTCTTTCGCTTCGACGGCCTGGTGGAGCCCGTCACTCCAGCGACGTCCCGGCATGAGACGCCCCGTGAACTCGTCCACAATGCAGACTTCGCCCTCCTTGACGACGTAATCGACGTCGCGCTTGAAGAGCACGTGCGCTCTCAAGGCTTGGTTTACGTGGTGGAGGAGCTCGATATTAGCGGGATCATAGAGGTTCTTGATGCCGAGCCTTTGCTCCATCTTGTCCACACCGGACTCGGTAAGGGCCGCCGTTTTGGATTTCTCATCGACTGTGTAATCCGTGTCCTTCGACAAACCGCCATCCGCCCGGATCTGCCGGTCGATGATATAATACAACTCGGTCGAGTCTTCGGAAGGCCCGGAGATGATGAGCGGAGTCCTGGCTTCGTCGATCAGAATCGAGTCGACCTCGTCGATGATGGCATAATTCAGCTCGCGCTGGACATAATCCTCGAGACGGAACTTCATGTTGTCCCGCAGATAATCGAATCCGAACTCGTTATTCGTCCCGTAGGTGATGTCACAACCGTAGTTGATCTGGCGTTGGCGGTCGCTGAGTCCGTGCATGATGATTCCGGTCGAGAGACCGAGGAACCCGTAAACACGGCCCATCCACTCGCTATCGCGGCGGGCGAGGTAGTCGTTCACCGTGATCACATGCACGCCTTTGCCTTCGAGTGCATTGGTGTAGGAGGGCAGGGTCGCAACCAGGGTCTTTCCTTCACCGGTCTTCATTTCGGCGATCCGTCCACGATGAAGAGTGATGCCACCCACCAGCTGGACATCGTAGTGACGTTGCCCGATCACGCGCCAAGCGGCTTCCCTGACGGTGGCGAAAGCTTCCGGGAGAATTGAGTCGATTTTCTCACCCCGGGCCAACCTCTCCCTGAATTTCACGGTTTGTGCTTTCAGGTCGTCATTGGTCAATGCCTTCATTTTGGGTTCAAAAGAGTTGATCCGGTCGAGGATCGGGCCGATGGTTTTCAGCTCACGCTCGTTCTGGGTTCCAAAAATTTTTCTGCCAATCTGGCTGAGTTGGTTGATCATGATGTCCTCTTCATTTAATTTTCCAAAATATAGGCCAAGGGGTCCACAGGGATCCCGTGCACCCTCACTTCGTAGTGGAGGTGGGCACCGGTCGATTTACCGGAGTTGCCGATCAGCGCGATCAGCTGCCCCCGTTTCACCAGTTGCCCGGGCTTGACGATGATCCGTGACGTGTGACCGTACCAGGTTTCCAGACCGTACCCGTGGTCCAGGATCACGATTTGCCCGTAACCGGATTTTCTTCCGGCAAAAACCACTGTCGCTTGGGCGGGGGCCTTGATCGGCGTCCCTACGGCATTGGCGACATCGAGCCCTTCGTGCATTTTCTCCGCACCGTCACCGAGAGGCGATACCCGGACTCCGAACCCCGAGGTGAAATAACCGTCAGCGGGTTTCTTGGTCGGCAGGGCGTTCAGGAAAGACTTCTGATCGGAAAGCAGTTCATAGAGATCGTGCAAGGATTGTTCGAGTTCAAGCGATTTGAAGCTGACTTTCTCGAACTTGGTGTCTTCGCTGGAAGTCGGGTTTTCACCCGCCGCCTGGGTGGCAAGTGGCTCCTTCGCAGCAAAAGCGAGATTCTGGGCCGCATTGGGTGGTGGCAACTCGATATGCCTGGACAGCTGGTCTTGATCCATCAGGTTGGTGATCATTTTCAGGCGGGCCGAAAAGTTCTCAATGCGATCGAGACTCGCTTCGAGTGACTCCATCCTGTTCTGGTAGAGTTGTACGTCCTGGCGAAGACGGCGGTTTTCGGATTGGAGTTCGCGGTTTTCGTAGACCTGGTTGGCGACAAATCGGTAATCGAGGAAAAGGGTGATCGAAATCAGAACCAGCACCGGCAAGATCACCCACCCGGCCCGAACCAACCACGAAGGAATGTTGAATTGCCTCGGGCGTGAGGAATTCTCCGGAATGATCATGATGGTGTAAAAGCGGTTCGCCATGGTTTTGCTTAAAGCACTTTCACCAAAACGACTGTCGCATTGTCATCTCCGCTTTTCGAATTCGCGGTATGGATGAGTCGTTTGGCTGCTTCGCCCAAGCTTAACCCGTTTTTTCTGGTTTCTTCAAGAATTTCAAACATTAGTGCATCGTCTACCGGACCGGAAACACCGTCCGAGCAGAGGAGGAATCCGTCTCCCCGCGCCACCTGAATGGTGAAGCAGTCGGCTTTGAGGCCCGGCTCATATCCGACGGAGCGCGTAATGACATTCTTCATCTCGTCAGACTTCACCTGTTCTCGATTGATCAGTCCGGCACGAAGCTTTTCCTGAACCAGGGAGTGGTCTTTGGTGAGTTGCCAGATCCCGTCTTCGTTCCAAAAGTATCCGCGTGAGTCTCCGACCTGGAGCAGTGTGGCGGTATCACCCCTGATCAGCAATGCGGTTGCAGTGGTTCCCATTCCGTGGAGCTTCGAGTCTTCTTGAGCCCGTTTCAGGATGGCCTCATTTGCGTTCTGGATCGCTTGGTCGAGCAGGGCGCGATCCGGCACTTCCGGATGGGTTTCGACCGTGTGAATGAGGGTTTCAACGCAGAGTTGGCTCGCGATTTCTCCCCCTTGATGCCCCCCCATGCCGTCCGCTACGACAAACAGTCCCAAATCAGGGCGGACGGAGCCCGTGTCTTGGTTCTGTTTACGCTTCAGGCCGATGTCGGAGATCAAAGCACAATCCAGGATCAGATTCGAGGTTCCACGCATGGCAATAGGTCTCAGTCTGAACAAGATCGGGGCGGATGTCCATGATTTCTGTCGGCGTCTCGGGAGATCAGAATTTTGACAGGTTCTGGCCAGTCTCTTCCAGGATGTGCCGGGACAGTGCGTCCGGATCGGAAAAGAGCCACGTCACTCCGCAGAGCTCGAGAGGGGGCGCAGATGGAGTCTGTAACAGTCTCTGGCCCGCGATCCGGGCCAACGCCCCGGCGGAGTCGAGAATCTTCCAGCCGGGAAGACGTTCCTCGAAAGCCCTCCTGATCCAGGGGTAGTGAGTGCAGGCCAGTAGGGCGGCTCCGGGGTCGAGATTCCGGTATTCCCGGACGTACTCTTCGACCGTCAGGCCAAGGATGGGGTGTTCCACCCAGCCTTCTTCGATCAGCGGCACCAGAAGCGGACACTCCTGTTCGAATACCCGGCCCCCAGGGAACTTGGAGTGAATTGAGTTCGAATAGATTTTACTCCGGATCGTCGCCCGGGTTCCGAGGACGAGGGCCGGACGTCCGTCGGGAATCGCCTCAGTGAGCGCCTCCACTCCTGCTTCGACCACATCGAGGACTGGAATCGGATCAAGCACCTGTTTGAATTCATTGAGAGCCAGACTCGCAGCCGTATTGCAGGCAATCACCAGCGCTTCAATGCCGTGTGGTTTCATTCTGAGTGCCGCATCCCGACACAAGGAGCGGATCTGGGAGGGGCTCTTCGATCCGTAAGGGACGTTCGCGGTATCGCCGAAGTACAGGTAGTGATGGGAGGGAAATTGCTTTCGCAGCTCCTTCAGCACGGTGACTCCGCCGATTCCCGAATCAAAGACTCCGATCCTCACGGTCATCAATTTGTTCGATCCGAGCAGAAAAGTCAAAACTTTGGCAGAAAAATGTTGCTCCCGGTTAAATCATCTTTGTAGAATGGAATGCGGTGCAGAGGGCGTTTTCCTTAGACGGGGGAGCCATTGCATCGCTACACTGGTGTCGAGAAGAGGGCCTGTCACGATGACTGCATCCGCACAAGAATGGTCGAAGTACCTGAATCAAATCCAGATGAAAGAGGAATTCCGCCATCTCAACTGGGAGGGGAATTTCTTCGATTACCTCGAGTTGGTGAAGAAGAATCCGAACATCGCCCGGAATGCGTTCCAGCGCATGTACGACATGGTCCTTTCCTGGGGAACCGACAATTTTGTCGAGTACAAGAAGGAAATCACCCGTTACAAGTTTTTCGATGATCCGATCGATGGCGGTAAAGACGCTGTTTTCGGCTTGGATGTCCAGCTCATGAAGCTGGTCAATTTCTTCAAATCGGCCGCCTACGGGTACGGTACCGAGAAACGGGTCCTCCTGTTGCACGGTCCGGTCGGCTCTGCCAAATCGACCATCGCCCGGCTCCTGAAGAAGGGGATCGAGCACTATTCTCGGACCGATACCGGTGCGCTTTATACGTTCAAGTGGATCGATCCGACCGGTAAAGGAGAGGTTCTGTTCGGCGGTGCGACCGAGATGATGTCGCCCATGCACGAAGATCCGTTGAAGCTGATTCCCGAAGAAATGCGGGCGCAGGTGCTGGCCGAGATCAACAAGGGGCTCAAGACGGATTACAAGGTCCAGATCAAAGGGGACATTGACCCGGCTTCCCGTTTTGTGATGAGAGAGCTCCTCAAGCGTTACCAGGGGGATTGGGCACAGGTGGTGACGAACCACATCCGTGTGGTCCGTGTGGTTCTTTCTGAGAAAGACCGGATTGGCATCGGCACCTTCCAACCGAAGGACGAGAAAAACCAGGATTCCACGGAACTCACCGGTGATATCAATTACCGGAAAATCGCCGAGTACGGATCGGATTCCGATCCCCGCGCGTTCAATTTCGATGGCGAATTCTGCGTGGCCAACCGGGGCGTCATCGAGTTCATCGAGGTTTTGAAGCTCGACGTGGCGTTCCTTTATGACCTCCTGACCGCGTCTCAAGAGCATAAGATCAAACCCAAGAAGTTCGCCCAGACTGACATCGATGAGGTGATTATCGGGCACACCAACGAGCCCGAGTTCCGGAAGCTCCAGAACAACGAGTTCATGGAAGCGCTCCGGGACCGGACGGTCAAGATCGACATTCCGTACATCACCAAGCTCAAACACGAGATCAAGATCTACGAGAAGGACTTCAATCCGCAGAAGATCCGTGGCAAGAGCATCGCTCCCCACACGATCGAAGTGGCCGCGATGTGGGCCATTCTGACCCGGCTTGAGCACCCTAAAAAGTCCAATCTCTCTTTGATCCAGAAACTCAAGCTCTACGACGGGAAAGCACTTTCAGGCTTCTCCGAGGAGAATGTGAAAGAGCTCCGCAAGGAAGCCATCCGTGAAGGACTCGACGGGGTCTCCCCTCGTTATGTTCAGGACAAGATTTCGAACGCCATCGTCAAGAGTGAGATTCCTTGCGTGAACCCGTTCATGATTCTGAACGAGCTCGAATCCGGGCTGAAGAATCATGGCTTGATCGCCAGCGAAGAAAAGCGCCGCGAATATCGCGATCTGATCGGGGTGGTGAAGCAGGAGTACGAGGACATCGTCAAGAACGAAGTCCAGCGCGCTATTTCTGCCGATGAGGACGCGATCGCGAAGCTCTGTGGCAACTACATCGATAACGTGAAGGCCTATACCCAGCGGGAAAAAGTCCGGAACAAGTACACCGGTATGGATGAGGAGGCCGATGAGCGCCTGATGCGCTCGATCGAGGAGAAAGCCGAAGTCCAAGAGAGCCGTAAAGATGATTTCCGACGCGAGATCATGAACTACATCGGCGCTTTGGCCATCGAGGGTCGGACTTTCGACTTCAGAACCAACGAGAGGCTCCTGAAAGCACTCGAACTCAAGTTGTTCGAGGACCAGAAGGACACGATCAAATTGACCAGTCTGGTGTCCAATGTGGTGGATCGAGCCACACAGGAAAAGATCGACGTGGTCAAATCCCGACTCATCAAATCCTTCGGATATGATGAGATCTCGGCTACAGACGTGCTCAACTTCGTGGCGAGCATTTTCGCCCGGGGTGACGTGAAGAAGCGGGATTAGTCATGATAGACGGTGCTCGCCGCGATCATGCTCGTTTTCGTCAGATTGTCCGTGGGAAGATCAAGCAGGATCTCAAGAAGTACATCACCCATTCCGAGATGATCGGTCGCAAGGGCAAGGACACGGTCACCATTCCCATGCCTCAGATTGACATCCCCCGGTTCCGTTACGGAACGAACCAGGGCGGCGTCGGTCAGGGGGAAGGTGATGTGGGCGATCCTGTTCCTGGCCAAGGCGATCCGAGCGAACAGCAGGGCGAGGGCGGCAAGCAAGCGGGTAAAGACGGAGGCGAGCACGAGCTCGAGGTGGAGTTCACTCTCGAGGAGCTCGCAGAGATTCTAGGCGAGCAGTTGGAACTCCCTCGAATCGAACCGAGAGGACAGAAGACCTTGAAGTCGAAGGTGGACAAATACACCGCCATCGCCACCCAAGGGCCCAATTCGCTGCGGCACTTCAAGCGTACCTTCAAGGAAGCGCTGAAGCGGCAGATCGCGTCCGGTACCTACGATCCTTCGAATCCGGTCATTGTTCCGATCAAGAAGGACATGCGCTACCGGTCCTGGAAATCGGATGTTCAGCACGAGAATTCGGCTGTGATCATTTACATGATGGATGTCTCCGGTTCGATGGGTGACGAGCAGAAGGAAATCGTCAGGACAGAAGCCTTCTGGATCAACACCTGGCTCCGCTCCCAATATAAGGGAGTCGAGACCCGCTACATCATCCACGATGCTACGGCCAAGGAAGTGGATGAGGAAACGTTTTTCAGGACACGCGAAAGCGGGGGCACACTCATCAGTTCGGCTTACAAATTGTGTGAGCAGATGATCACCACGGATTACCCGCCCGGTGATTGGAACATCTATCCCTTTCACTTTTCAGACGGGGACAATTGGTCCACTGAGGACACCAAGTCCTGTATCGAGCTCCTGAAGACCTCGCTTTTGTCCAAGGTGAACGTGTTCTGTTACGGTCAGGTCGATTCCAGGTACGGTTCCGGCCAATTTTACAAGGATTTGAACGAAGCCTTCGGTAAGGCGGATGATCAGGTGATTCTTTCCAGGATCGAGAACAAGGACGGGATCCTTCCTTCGATCAAGGAATTCCTGGGAAGGGGGAAATGATGGGTATCCGCTCGACCCAGCTTCCACTCGAACTCTCACGGCTTCAGGAGGAGATTCGCGGGTTTGCAGAGGGATTCGGTCTCGATTTTTTTGAAACGATTTTCGAGATGGTTCCATCGGATGCCATCAACGCCCTTGCGGCCCAGGAGGGGTTCCCGGTCCGTTATCCGCATTGGCGTTTCGGGATGAATTACGACCAATACTCGAAAGGCTATGAGTGGGGTCTCTCCAAGATCTACGAGATGGTGATCAACACCAATCCTTCTTATGCCTACTTGATGAGCTCCAATTCGTATGTCGACCAGAAGATGGTCATGGCCCATGTGTACGGGCATGTGGATTTCTTCAAGAACAACATCTGGTTCTCCAAGACCAACAGGAAAATGCTCGATACGATGGCCAACCATGCTGTCAGAATCAGGCAATACATGGATGATGTCGGACAGGACGAGGTCGAGAGTTTTATCGACCTCTGTCTGAGTCTCGACAATTTGATCGATCCGCATCTCCCTTTCGAGTCCCCGAAGTCGGCCAAGAGGGAAGAGGATCAAAAACCTTCCGAGACAGGGAAACTGAAGGTGGAACGGTCTTACATGGACCGCTACATCAACCCGCCTGAGTTCGTGGAAGCTCAACGCAAGAAGCTCGAGGAGCAGAGCCGTCAGCGGCAGGTGTTCCCAGAAGCTCCGGTCCGGGACATCATGCTCTTCTTGCTGCAGAATGCTCCTTTATCCGAGTGGCAGGCCGATGTTCTCCGGATGATCCGAGACGAGGCTTATTATTTCGTGCCTCAAATGCAGACCAAGATCATGAACGAGGGCTGGGCTTCTTACTGGCACTCCGAGATCATGACCAAAAAGGCTCTGAAAGACAGCGAAATTCTCGACTTTGCCGATCACCATGCGGGCGTGACTGCCATGGCTCCCGGGCGCATCAATCCTTACAAAATCGGTATCGAGCTGTTTCGTGATATCGAAGATCGCTGGAACCGGGGACGTTTTGGCAAAGCCTTTGAGGATTGCTCCGATCTGAGAGAACGTGCCCATTGGGATAAGAAGCTCGGTCTGGGACGCCAGAAGATCTTCGAGGTCAGGAAGGTTTGCAATGATGTGACCTTCATCGATGAATACATCACCCCTGAGTTTGTAGATCGATTCCGGCTGTACTCCTATGAATTGAACCGCCGGACAGGCCAGTACGAGATCACCGATCGTGATTTCAAGAGTGTCAAAGAGAAACTGCTCTCCTCGCTCACCAATCAAGGACAACCCCATATTTCAGTGGTGAATGCCAACCACGAGAACCGTGGCGAGCTGTTATTGGCGCATAAGCACCTCGGTGGTGACCTGGATTTGCGTTATGCCCGTGAGACGATGCGATCGATCTTCATGATGTGGAAGCGCCCGGTCCATATCGAGACCACGATTGACGGGAGAAGCCGCTTTTACAGCTACCTCTCCAATCATGAGTTCGTTGCCAAGGACTGAGATTCAAAATCCCTGAAGGTCTTTCCCGAGGGTTTTCCGGATGAAGGTCCGGTTCGGGAAATTCACGACAAACCCCGCCACGGAGGCCCCGAGGAAGGGGAGGATGAGCGACGGTTGTTTTTGGAGAAAGCCCGCAACGAAACCGTACAGACAGACACTTTCGAGTAGGGCGAGTCTCACCACGAATCCAGTGAAAAACCCCTCGAGCAAGTCCGATTCCGCAAGTTTCTCAGCAGGCGGGAGTTTTTTTGATGCCTGTTTCCAAAGCAGTTTCGGAATCATCCACGCAATGGCGAGCGTACCCGTTGCCATCACTGCCAGTGCGATGATCACAGGGGATTCCAGGATCGAAAGCGTTTGGGGATCCGGCTCGGGCGTTTTCACCACGGACTCCAGTACCGCGGCATAGAAGAACTGCGAGATGAACAGGATGGTCCATAGGATGAGAGGAGGATTTTTCATGATCGGTTTCCTTCAGGTTACAGGCTTTCCCCGAGCTTTTTGCATCAAGATCTGATGAGTGCCCAGGTCCCTTTTCGGGTGTTTCACTTTTCTTTTTTTATAGGTTCCGTCCGGCTTCATCTCCCATCCCTGACGGTGGTCCTCGATGAGAAGGTTCAGGAAGTCAAGGATGCGCTCCCTGTGCTGGAGCTCTTCGATCGGGGCTACGGCTTCGACTCGCGCAATCAGGTTACGTTGCATCCAATCGGCTGAGCCGATGAAAAACTCGCCGTTGACCGCATCTTTTTCGCCATTCTGGAAGTAAAAGATCCTCGAGTGCTCGAGGAAACGCCCGATGACAGAGAAAACGCGGATATTTGAGCTCAGGCCTTTCACTCCGGGTCTCAGGCAACAGAGGCCTCGAACGATGAGATCAATCCTGACTCCGGCTTCCGAGGCTTCATAGAGCGCATGGCTGATATCCCGCTCATCGAGACTGTTCACTTTGGCGATAATCCTTGCGGGGAGACCCTTTTTTGCATTCGCTGTTTCGCGTTGGATGCGACGGAGGAATTGCTCCTTCAGGGTGAGCGGTGCAACCAGGAGTTTGTGGTAGTCTTTTTTGAGGGATTTTCCGGTCAGGAAGTGGAAGAGATTCACCACATCTTCGGCGATCTCCCTTTTGCAGGTGAAGAGACCGAAGTCCGTGTAAAGGCGCGAGGTCACGGAGTGATAGTTGCCCGTGCCGATGTGGCAATAGCTCCTCATTTCGTCGCCCTCCTGTCGGACCACCAGGGTGGTTTTGCAGTGGGTTTTGAGGCCGATCACCCCGTAAACGACATGGACTCCCGAGTCCTCGAGACTCTGGGCGACGAGGATGTTTTTTTCCTCGTCGAATCGGGCCTTGAGCTCGACCAGGCAGACCACGTGCTTGCCCAACTCCGCGGCTTTTTTCAGCAGAGGGATCAGAGGGCTGTCGGCTCCGGTCCGGTAGAGAGTCATCTTGATAGCGGTCACTCTCGGGTCGTTGACCGCCGCACGGATGAATCGTTCGACAGACCCGGTGAAGCTTTCATAGGGATGATGGACGAGAATGTCATGGTGTTTGATGGTTTGGAAGATGTCTCGATCCGGATCGGAAAGGGCGGGCACGGGTACCGGGATCCAGGGTTCGAATTTGAACTCCGGGCGATTCAGTTCCAGAACCGGTTTCAGCGATCCGTATTCGAGCAATCCTTGGACGCAGTAGACCTGATCCTCATCGAGGTGCAGCTCGT
The DNA here is from genome assembly GCA_947462765.1 of Bdellovibrionales bacterium. Lineage (GTDB taxonomy): Bacteria > Bdellovibrionota > UBA1018 > UBA1018 > CAIMNF01 > CAIMNF01. Next base: position 20,012 of record CANHQK010000006.1, on the reverse strand, counting down.
CCCGCAACATTTCAAGCATGAGCGGATGGCCCTTGCCGGCATATTCAAGGCGGACCACATCGCCGAATTTACGTTCTTTCAGTTCCGTCGAGATGGCTTCGAGCAGGTCGTCTGACTCTTCCGGATCGGCCTCGATGTTGGTATTCCGGGTCACCCGGAACGGCATCATGTCGCGGATTTCCATTCCCGGAAAGAGGGAGTCGACGTTGGCCCCGATCAGTTCGAGCACTGACAGGAAACGGGCGTGCTTCGGGTCCTTTTTGCCATCGACCCGGATCCATTGGGGAAACACATTCGGGACCTTGATCCGGGCGAATTGGGTTTCATCCTCGCGCCCCGGGTAATTCAGGAAGACGCCGAGCGAGATCGACAAGTTGGAAACAAAAGGAAAGGGATGGCCTGAGTCGACGGCAAACGGAGTCAGGACGGGGAAAATCTGGTGTCTGAAAAAATGATTGGCCCGTTCTCGCTCATCGGAGGAAAGCTCTTTCCAGTGCAAGAGGTGGATCCCCGCGCTCTTCAGTTCCGGGATGAGTTCACGCTCGAAGCAGTTTCTGAGATCGGATAGGAGGGGAAGCAACTGCTTCCGGAAGTGAAGCCGGGCATGAGAGTAAAGCGATCCCATCCGTTTCATGAAGTACTCATCCAGATTGGATTGGAAGATTCCGAGAAACCTGACCCTCTCGAACAGGGGAGTCCGCTCATCGAGCGCCTCGTGGAGAACCCTTGCATTAAACTCGAGCCAGCTTAAATCGCGGTGATTGAAGAGGTCTTTTTCACTCATGGTCGGACAGAATGGCAAAGCGTGGTCATTCACTGTTCGGTTGATGTCGCTATGGACTGAAGTCCGGAAGAAAGCGTCAAGATCCGGACACTGTCCCCGCTGGACAGGGAGCGGAGCGTCCGGCAAAATCAGGAGTGAACCATTCGGGGGGAACTAGATGAACCAGGCGGATTCGAATCGATCTCGAATGAGACTCTCCCGCAGGTTCTCGAAGGAGGGTCAAGATCCGATTGAACACACCCGAATGACCCTCGCGGATTCAAAAATCCAGGACCACGATGGCAGGGTTGTTTTTGAAATGAAGGGGCTCGAGGTGCCTGAGTCCTGGTCACAACTGGCCGTCGACATCCTGGTTTCAAAGTACTTCCGCAAAGCAGGCGTGCCGGATACGGGGCATGAGACTTCGGTCAAACAGGTGATCCGGAGAATTGTTTCAGCCTTGGGAGGCGGCGGAGTCCGTGCCGGCCTGCTCTCGGACGCCGATCGTGGCGTTTTTCAAGACGAGCTCGCGTTTCTGCTGTTGCATCAATTTGCCGCGTTCAATTCCCCGGTCTGGTTCAATCTCGGTCTCCATGAGCAATACGGTATCCGGGGCAGTGGCGGGAACCATGCGTATGATCCGGTCACTCAGAAGATTCGAGAGATGAACGATGCCTATGAGCATCCGCAGTGTTCGGCCTGTTTCATCCAGTCGGTGGATGACGATCTGATGTCGATTTTCGATTTGATGAAAAACGAGGCCCGATTATTCAAGTACGGTTCGGGAACCGGAACCAATTTCTCGAAGATCCGTGGACGCCAGGAAAAACTCTCGGGTGGGGGTTATTCCTCGGGCTTGATGAGCTTTCTGGATGTGCTCGACCGCGGAGCCGGTGCGACCAAGTCAGGAGGGATCACCCGTCGAGCGGCGAAGATGGTCTGTCTGGATCTGGATCATCCCGAGATCATGGACTTCATTGAATGGAAGATGAGGGAGGAGCAAAAAGTGGCCGCGCTTGTTGCTGCCGGCTACAGTCCCGACTTCAATGGCGAGGCCTATCGGACCGTATCGGGTCAGAATTCGAACAACTCGGTGCGGGTCACGGATGCGTTTATGAAAGCGGTCCTGGAAGATGGTGACTGGCAGACACTCTCCCGGGTGGATGGATCGGTCATCGATACCCATCGCGCGCGAGACCTCTGGAGGAAGATCGCTGAGGCTGCATGGTCCTGTGCGGATCCGGGACTCCAGTTCGATACCACCATCAATTCGTGGCACACTTGTCCGGCGAGTGGACCGATCCGGGCTTCGAATCCTTGCTCGGAATACATGTTCTTGGACGATAGCGCCTGTAATCTGGCCTCGTTGAACTTGACGCGGTTCCTGAACCCGGATGCAACATTCAATGTTGAACTTTACCGTCATGCCATCCGCATCCTGATCCTCGCACAGGAGATTCTGGTGGATCATTCCAGCTATCCCACATCCAAGATCGCCAGGAACTCTCACGATTACCGGCCCCTCGGTCTCGGTTACGCCAATCTTGGCACGCTTCTGATGTTGAAGGGGGTTCCTTACGACTCGGAGAGGGGGCGGGCATGGGCCGCCGCTCTCACCGCCATCCTGACCGGTGAGGCTTATACGGTGAGTGCCGAAATGGCCCAGGTGATCGGCCCCTTTGAGGGATATGCCCCCAATCGAGACTCGATGCTCGGGGTGATCCGTAAGCACCGGGAGGCCATTGGCAGGATCGATCGGGGTGGGGTGGATTCCGAAGTCCTCGACGCGGTATCGGAATGCTGGGACCGTGCGCTGAGCATCGGTGAGCACTCAGGCTACCGGAATGCTCAGGTGAGTGTTTTAGCGCCGACTGGAACCATCGGTCTACTCATGGATTGCGATACGACCGGAATTGAACCGGATTTCGCCCTCGTGAAATTCAAGAAGCTGGCCGGAGGCGGTGTATTCAAGATCGTCAATCAATCCGTGAGCGGAGCGCTCAGGAACCTCGGTTACACGGACGCCCAAGTCAGAGATATTCTGGAAACGCTAGTGGGGATTCAAAAGCTCGATTCGCGCGCGCCATATGTGAACGAAGACTTTCTCCGCTCCCGGGGACTCACCGAGGAGGAGATCCGTAAGATCGAAGCAAGCCTTCCGGGGGTCCTCGACCTGAGGAGTGCCTTCACCCGTCTGGCTCTGGGTGACCGATGCTTGCTGAGGATCGGCGTGGGGGAGACGGATTTCCAATCCGCGGGGTTCAATTTTCTGGAATGGGCCGGGTTGAGTCCGGCACAAATCGATGAGGCGAACTCGGTGGTATGCGGGACGCTCGGTATCGAAGGTGCGCCACATTTGTTGCCAGAACACCTTCCTGTATTCGATTGCGCCAACCCCTGTGGACGCAAGGGGACCAGGCTGATCGCTCCCCTGGGACACATCCGGATGATGGCGGCGACCCAGCCCTTTTTGTCTGGCGCGATTTCAAAGACGGTGAATCTTCCGAACCGGACTACCATCGAGGAAATCGAAGAGATTCACCTTCAGGCCTGGTCGCTCGGTCTGAAAGCGGTTGCCATCTATCGGGACGGTTGTAAGTGGTCCCAACCTTTGTCTACCAGTGCTCCCGGGAAGGCAGGCCACGAAACGGTCGGCGTGAGGCACCGTCTCACTGCCAAACGGAAAGGTCTCACGGTCGAGGCGGCCGTTTCAGGAAACAAGGTGTATCTCAGGACCGGTGAATATGAGGATGGACGCCTCGGTGAGGTCTTCATCGATCTGGATCATGGAAACGAGTTTCAGCGTGCAATGCTGGATTGCTTTGCTATCTCGATCAGCCTCGGGCTCCAATACGGGGTTCCGCTATCCGAGTTCGTCGAGAAGTTCACCTTCACCCGTTTTGAACCGGCCGGGCCGGTTACAGGTCATCCGAATGTGAAGATGGCGACGTCGATGGTGGACTACGTGTTCCGGGTGCTCGGAATGGAATACCTCGGAAGAACAGATTTCCTGCAAGTGAAGCCCGCAGCTGCAGCTCCCCGGCAGGAAATGATGGGGGCCGGTATGGAAGAGCGCCTGGCCGGACTGACCGCTGAGGCTCCGCTTTGCGAGGCCTGTGGTCACCGGACGGTCCGCAGTGGTGCTTGCTTCAGGTGCCTGAATTGCGGCAATAGTATCGGGTGCAGTTGAATCTATCCGTCCCGGTCAATAAGCCCACTCGACCAATGTCGCGCCCCAAGTGAAACCGCCACCGAAGGCCACCAGCACCAGGCGATCGCCCTTTTTCAGACGTGGTTCCCACTCCCACAAGCAAAGGGGTAGGGTAGCAGCCGTCGTATTGCCGAACTTTTCGATATTGACCATGACCCGCTCCATCGGGATTCCTGCCCGGTCGGCGGTCGACTCGATGATCCTGATGTTGGCCTGGTGGGGAACCAGCCAGGTGATGTCTTCCGGCTTGAGGTGGTTGCGTTCCATCAGTTCGAGGGCCACATCGGCCATGCCTTTCACTGCAAATTTGTAGACGGCGGCGCCTTCCTGTTTGACGAAATGCTGGCGTGCCCGGACTGTTTCTAAACTCGGAGGAAGGAGCGAGCCACCGGCTTCGGTTCGGAGGTACTTCACGCCCGAGCCATCGCTCTTGAGCACGCTATCACCGATGCCCAAACCCGAATCCGTCGGTTCCAGCAGAACGGCACCGGCACCATCGCCGAAGATGATGCAGGTGTTGCGATCTTGATAATCGATGATCGAACTCATTTTGTCCGCACCGACCACCACCACTTTGCGATACCTTCCGCTTTCGATCAGGGCGGCGCCCGAGGTCAAGGCGTAGAGGAATCCAGAGCATGCGCCCGAGAGATCATAGCCCCAAGCGTTTTTTGCGCCGATCCGGTCACAGACCAGGTTCGCTGTCGACGGAAACGGGTAGTCCCCGGTCACGGTGGCGACGATCAGGCAGTCGATCTCGAGGGGCGTGATTCCACGTTTTTGGCACAGCTCGATCACCGCGGGCACAATCAGATCCGACGTGGCTTTACCCGGCTCGTTCAGGATCCGGCGTTCGCGGATCCCGGTCCGGGTCCGGATCCACTCATCCTGGGTTTCCACCATTTTCTCGAGATCTTGATTGGTGAGGCGTGTCTCGGGGACATAGCCGCCCACTGCGGTGATGGCAACACGGGGATGTGAGGTCATGGATGAACCGTACCTGAGGCAGGACTAAAAATCTACTTTGCCGATCCGAGCAGGAGGTTGATCAGAAAAATGCAATAATGCCCCGCGGATTTGGGTGAGAGCTCTACGTCGTATTTGGGCCATCCGTCCTCCACCCGGGGGAAGGGTTTGTTGGCGGGGCACTGACTGATCAGCAGGCGCGCCGTTTCTTCGTCCGCGCCGCGTACCAGAAAACGCAACATGGCATTCTCCGGATGACGCTGATGAAGCACCAGGCTGACCGCATCGATCAGGTCGGAGTCGGAGATCTGGATCCCGCGTTTTTTCATTTCACGAAGCAGGTAAATGGTCTCAGCCGTGCCGAGCAGATCGTAGGCTTTCTCATGACCGATACGCTTGTTCTCCTCGTTCCGGACCATCAGGAACCCCAGGTAGCGGAGGGCCTGGTCGCCCTCCAAGAACCGGTAATGTTCGTTCAGTTGCCAGGCCAGGTGCCAAAAATACGCGCGGATCCGGCATTGATTCTCGGGATCCCGGACATCCGGACAGAAGCGTCCTTCGTTTTTCCGGATGTAGGTGATCCAATCGGAGGCTGTTTTTTGGTCCGCCTTGGCGATGAGGTAGGCCATGACCCCGCGACCCGATGACGATGAGAAACTGGGGAGAGGCTCATTCTCCAATCCGATGAAACTTTTACTGCGCCAGAAGCGCCCCTGTTCATCGCGAGATTCCCTGACTTGCTCGCATGACGGAAAATCCCCGGACAGACAGAGCAGCCCCAGATGCCGGAGGGCATCCGGGTAGGGACAGCTATGGTAGGTCAGGATTCCATCATCACAACGAGGAGCCCACTTGCGGATGCGGTCGCGAAGTTCTCTCAACGCCACCAGAGTCGATTTTTGAATCGGTGGGGAGGATGTTTTCTTCAGCCAATGCGGATCGATCCCTCCCGCTTCGGATGCGACTTCGTCTGTGATCGCTCGGGTTTCGTCGATATCCCGCTCGGTGTCGGTCAATCGGGCAAAACCGATATGCAGGTCAGCCTGGGCCAGGCTCGAGCCGAAGTGATTCTCGAAGTGGTGGCGTCCGGAAAAAATCAGGAGCCCGCAGACCAGGGCCGGAAGAAAGAGGAAAAAACGTTTTCTCTGAGCCTGGGTCATCTTGGGTTTTGTCATGGGTCAGCTGAAATGATCCCCAGAGATTCCGGTAGGATCAAGGGATTTGTTGGAGGGTTTCTGGTTCGGGTGCATGGATTCGGTAGCGTGCTCCGTACAGATCAAACTCGACACACCGGGCATGCAGACCGAGCCGGAATCCAGAAGACGGATCGGCCCGGTTTCCGTACAGCGGATCACCCAAGAGCGGGAATCCTGAGTGCGCGAGGTGCACCCGAATCTGATGCATGACCCCGGTTTCGATCCGGATCGCAAATTTCAGCAAGGGTATCCCTGAGATCTCGCACTCCCGGATGGAGTCGATCCAGGTGATGGCCGGAAGGGGCTTGCCACGATAACGACGGAACTTGCCCTCGGGCAGTACGATCATTTTTTTCTTGTTTTGGGGGTGGTGAGCCAAAGGTAGATCGATTCGGAGAGGAAGGTCAAACTTACGGGCGGGAAGGCCGGTTGGACTCCAAGCCAGGTAGGACTTGGCAATGGATCGATTGCGGAACTTCTCCCTCATCTCCCGGAAGACCGCCTCGGTTTTGGCAAACAGGAGGACGCCACTGGTTCCGGTATCCAGGCGGTGGAGGAGGTGAGGGGGCAAGTCAGGTGAGTGCGTCTTGACGCGCCGCTCTGCGGTGTCTTGGTCCGGATCCTCTTGGTTTTGCGAGGGAAGTCCGGAAGGTTTGTTGAGGGCAAGAATGAAGTCGTCCTCGAAGACCGGATCGATCATGGGTGGAGGTTAACACGATCTTCATGGTTTTTCCTGTTGATTTTCAATGGCTTTGGTCTAATGTCAGCAGTATGAAGATCAAACGTCACACTCTGCGTCTAGTCGCTCTTTGTGCCTTGCTGAAACTCGGCTTTGCCGGGGTAGCGCACGCCCTCATGGTTGAAGGTTCGGTGGATTATCCGGTAGGAGTCGGTGCGGCGGCCCAGAACTTCAACCCGAACCTCGGGTTCACCGGTAAGATTTATCTGAACCCCATGTTCGATCCGTCCATTCGGAATTATGTAAGTGTGGCGTATCAGAATCTCTCCTTGAAAACCGAGGCGAACAGTTCATTCAGGATCTTCCCGGTTCTGGCAGGCCTGGAGTTCCAGGGCAAAGTGTCGGACAAGATCCACACGACGATCGGGGGGGGGATCGGGTTCGCAACCGCTTACCTCAATTCTCGCTCAGCCACTCTCTTTCGCACCTACGGGTACTTTTCTGCGCAACTCCATGCCGGGGTTGAGTATGATCTCGGCAGTGGGGTCTCGACCTTCTTCCGTCTGCCCATCACCTACATGGTCAGCTCGGCCACCATCAGTTACCTGACTTACACCTTCGGAGCCAACTATGCGCTCTAATCTGGGAAACACGGGGAAGATCATGAAAAACCTTATCAAGAATGCCATCGTGGGAATCAGTCTGGTACTCGGTCTCTCTGCTTGCGGCGGAGCGAACGGGGTGGTCGATCCGATCACGCTCTTCAGTGACAATTCCATTCCGAAGCTGAATGCGATTGTTGCGAACGGGTTTGCAGGACAAACTCTCGTTGGTAATTTCACGCTGGGAACACCTTATTGGGTGATGACTGGAACTATGGTGGGTGCGCCCGTTGTAAGCCCCGCGAACGGAATTGTCACTTCTACGGGGATTACGAATATCGATGGTAATTCGGTGACCTATGTGGCGATTGCCCATTCGGGTCGGATTTCGACGGCCATTTATGGTATGCAGAACGTGATTGTGCGGGCGGGAGATTCCGTTCGTGCGGGTGATTCACTCGGTGCTTTCGTAGGGTGGGGTGCCAACCGCGTGGCCTTTCAAGTTTTGCTAGACGGTGCAGCGATCTGCCCTCTTTCCTTTATGAGTGACTCTTTCAGGGCAACGTTGGCCACGTTTTCTTTTGGTGGCCTCCAGCCCTGCCTCTGATCTCCATGAGCACACTCGCAGGTAAAAAAGCTGTTATCCTCGGGCTCGCCAATGACCGGTCGATCGCTTGGGGAATTGCTCAGGCCTTGCACGCGGCGGGAGCCGAACTCGCCTTCAATTATCTCGGGGAATCGCTCGAGCGTCGGGTCCGCCCTCTGGCTGAGAGCCTCGGTGCCTCGATCATTGAACCCTGCGATGTGAGCAGCGACGAGCAGATCGCTTCTTTTTTTGCCAAGGTGAAGGAGAAGTGGGGTGGGGTCGACATCCTGATCCATTCCGTGGCTTTTGCCAATAAAACGGATCTTGCCGGTCGCTTTGTGGATACCACCCGTGACGGGTTCAGCCTGGCTCTCGATGTGAGCGCCTATTCTCTCGTGGCCACGGCACGTGAAGCCGAAAAACTCATGGATCCGGCAAAGGGTGGCACTGTGATCACCCTCACTTATTACGGATCAGAGAAGGTGATGCCCGGCTATAATGTCATGGGAGTTGCCAAAGCCGCTCTTGAGGCCTCGGTACGCTACCTGGCTCATGATTTGGGTCCGAAGAAGATCCGCGTGCATGCGATTTCAGCCGGCCCGATCAAAACCCTGGCTGCCGCCGGTGGAATCTCAAACTTCCGTGATTTCCTCGGCCAGATCGAGCAACGCGCTCCTTTGCACGAGAATGTCTCGCCCGAAGATGTGGGATCCCTCGCTGCATTCCTCTGTCAGGATGGCGCCCGTCATATGACCGGAAACGTCCTGTATGTGGACTCCGGCTTCAATATCATGGGTGCCTGATGTGGGAGCTCATCCGGACCTACCGAAAATACGATCCGGCCACTAAGAGCTCTCTCGAGGTGCTTTTTCTTTATCCGGGAGTGAAGGCAATCGGGTTTCACCGGGTCGCCCACGCCCTTTATCGTGCCGGGATTCCTTTCATTCCGCGTGCGATCAGCGAGTGGTCCCGCTTTTTGACCGGCATCGACATCCATCCGGGTGCTCGGATCGGGAAGAATCTCATCATCGATCACGGCATGGGAGTGGTGATCGGAGAGACCGCTCAGGTGGGCGACCACTGTTTGATTTTTCACGGAGTGACTCTCGGTGGGGTCGATTTCAGTCCGGTGAAGCGCCATCCGACACTCGGGAACCATGTCGTGGTCGGAGCGGGTGCAAAGATTCTCGGTAACATCATGATCGGAGACCATGCCCGGATCGGAGCGAACTCGGTCGTGATCAAGTCCGTTCCAGAGCATTGCACGGCTACCGGCATTCCTGCCAAAGTGGTGAATGCCAAAGGGGTCGTACCCGGCGAAGAACTCAAGCACGATCAGATCGACTGAGGCTCAATCTCTACAGTTTGCAGTGGTGCCGGGTCCCGGAGGCTTCGCAAAAGAGTTTCAGGCTCTTGAGGTTTCGAGCGAGTTCGATGTCTTCCTCCGGTGCGAATTCGATTCTCGAAACGAGAGCGCTCACCTCGGCGTACGGTTTATCCGGCTCGTACCACGGCTCGTAAGCAAGGCCGTGCTTGGAGCTGACCTCGATGATCTTCGGGGATTCCTTGAGCGTCTCAGCGTAGAAATTGATGTCCCACAGGTGGATCTTGGCCCGATTTCCAGGAAGACGTTCCACTCGATTGACGAGCACCACATGGATATCCGTGCTCATTCCAAGCACCTTGCCGGTGGGGACCAGGGCTGAGAACAGGACTTTCGGAAATTCTCCCCGACCGAGGCGTGCTTCCAGATTTCTGAGCAGGGATTCCACTTCCTCAAAGCTCATCGCATTCGTGGAGTTCTTGAAGATCCCGAGCGAGGTACTCCGTACGGCGCGGTTGCGCCAGAGCTCCATGGTGTTCAATTTCAAATAGAGCTCGATACGCGGTTCGAGGCTGAATTCACGTAGGTTCCTGTAGCCGGGAATGACAGTCGCCTGGCCGGCCACAATCCGGTCGATCTTCCGGAGATAAAAGTCGACATCATCCACGCGGGGTTGGGTCGGATCGAAAAACGCCAATTGGGTGAGATTCCGGAAGAGTGTGGCAAAGCCCCAGCAGTATCCGAATTTACGGTCACTGATGCCCTCGAACTCATGATCGGCATTGACGAGCGAGAGTCCGTTCTCAGGCTCGGGTTGGTAACGGCGCTGATGAACCTTGAGGTAGCGGCTGTAGGCTGGATCTGAAATACGCTCACGGGCTGATTTCTGCTTCCGGTACTCGGCCTTCATGGAACGAAACGATCTCTCGATATTCGCTTCGATGGTTCCGTTGGTGCCGGTGAGGACCAGTCGCTCCTGGTTCAGAGGCTTTTTCAGCCGGTAGCGGACCCCCTTCGAGGGATCGTTTTGAGCCTGGTCATGCGCTGTATCCACCTCGTGGTCATGCGGGATCCCGCTCAGAGGAACGGGGGTGGGTTCAGGCGGGGAAGCTTGGGCGGAAATTCCGAACAGGAGAAAGGTGGTACCGGCCAAGAGGAGAGGAAGGTTGCGCATAGATGCGCTGTGTTATCATGGCGAAGGTTGGGATTCAATAAAAATTTCGCGCCGCGTTATGGATTGATAAACGATCCAACCCACTAAACTTCCAAATAAAAACCCCGCCAGAGTGTCCGTCGGGTAATGGCGACCACCGATGACTCGTAAACAGGCGGTCAGGCCCGTCAGGAGCGGGTAGGCGAGCCAGGCCAAGGTCAGGATGGTTCGCCGGCGATCCCCCTCGACGTGATCCCTGAGGCTCAAGCAGGTGATGAGCAGGGCGAGTGCCACGAAGCTGGTGTGGCCAGAGTAGAACGACGTGTACTGATGGATGTTGGCACCGTCGCCCGCGGGGGATCGGAACACGAGAGGGCGGGGGCGCTGGGCCACGGCCCGGACCGCTTCCACCAGCACGCCGTTCCAGGCTGTGGCCGACAGGAGTCCGAGATTGAGCGTGAGGGAGCGGGCGGCACCTTTCCGGATCAGGATCCAAGGAAGGATAAATGCCACGACTCCCACTGAATTCTGGAGGAGGTTTGAAAGGAAGTCTGCGAATACCGACTGGAATTCGAATACGATCCGATCGATCCCGTTGACCCGGTCGACCGTGCATGGAGTGGGGTCGGTGGCGCACCAGGGTTTGAACCAGATCGGGCGAGCCAGGAAGAAACCGAGGTAGATGCCGGCGGGCAGCAGTATGGCTTGAGTCAGTGATTTCAGGCGGGGAAACGGTGGCATTTTTCTTGTCAGAGTCTACCTTCGCAAGTAAGGTATTGGAATTCAAAAGTGATTCAACTCCAGAAAGGAAACCCTCCCGTGTGGAATGTTAAAGTGGGCCAGCCCGCTCCTCAATTCAAATCTCCAGCTTATGTCGCAGGCCAGTTCAAAGACGTTTCTCTCAATGACTACAAGGGAAAATGGGTTTGCCTGTTTTTCTATCCTCTCGACTTCACCTTCGTTTGCCCGACGGAGATCCGGAGCTTCGCTCAACTTGAAAAACAATTCCTTGAGTCGAACTGCCAGGTGATCGGCGCGTCGACCGACAGCCAACACTCTCACAAGGCGTGGTTCGAGAAAGACCTTCCAGAAGTGAAATTCCCCGTTCTCGCGGACACCAATCATGCTGTGTCCCGGAACTACGGAGTTCTCATTGAAGACAGCGGAATCGCCCTCCGGGGTACTTTCCTCATCGATCCGAACGGGATCCTGCAAGCCATGAGTGTGAATGCTCTCGGCGTGGGACGTTCAGTCGAGGAGACTCTCCGCACCCTTCAAGCCCTCCAAACCGGCGAACTGTGCCCCGTAAACTGGAAACCGGGCCAGGCAACTTTAACCAAGAAGTAAAGGAAAACTGACTATGAGCACGACTACCACCACTACCACCACTACCACCACTACCACCCCCAAGGCCAAACTCGGACGCCGCACCATCCGCAAGCTCGGACGCGACAAGCGTAAGACCAAGATCGTGGCCGATAAAGAATTCGCCAAGAAGCTGTTCGATGGCAAATCCAAGCGTTCCGCTGACAAAAAAGTCGCGTTCCGCAAGAAAAAAGCCAAGAAGTAATTCCTGATTCCAGGAGAAGGGCCGGATCCGGTTTACCCGGGTTCCGGCCTTTTTTTTATGCCGAAGGAACGGGCACAAAAAGTCATCGCAGCTGCAGGACTGATGAGCCGTAGGCACGCGGAGGAAGCGATCCGTGCGGGTCGTGTGGCGTTGAATGGCGAGGTGTTCACCGACCTCGGTCGAACCCTTGATCCTTCATGCGAGCACCTCACTCTCGATGGTGTTCCGGTCAAGAGGCCTGAGCGGAAACGCCTGTTCCTGTTTCATAAGCCGAGGGGAGTCGTCACCACCAAGGACGATCCGGAGGGCCGCCCCACGGTGATGGATTTTTTCAGGGATCTCCCCGGTCTGAATCCGGTGGGGCGCTTGGACTTCGATTCCGAGGGCCTGCTGCTCATGACCGACGACGGAGATTTACTCCTCAAAATGACCCACCCTCGATACGGAGTTCGTAAGGTTTACGAGGTGGACGTGGAAGGCAAGGGACCGCGTGATTTCAAGAAGCGCTTGGTCGAGTCGGTCGAACTCTCTGACGGTCCCGGCAAGTTCGATGAGCTGGAGGAGGTCCAGTCCGGGACCCGTTACCGGGTCACGGTCTCCGAAGGCAGGAATCGTTTCGTGAGACGCATGTTCGGTGCTCTTGGCTTGTCAGTGGTCCGACTGATCCGGATCCGGATGGGAGAGTACGAGCTGGGTGGATTGAAGCCGGGAGAACGGCAAGAGGTGGAATCCCCGTGGGTTTGACCGGACTCGACGCCCGGATCATCGAATGTGAGGGTTGTCCCAGACTGAGGGCATATTGTCGGGAAGTGGCTCGTGTGAAGCGACGTCAATTCAGGGACGAAGACTATTGGGGCAAGCCGGTGCCCGGATTTGGTGATCCACAAGCTCGCCTGTTGATCGTAGGGCTTGCGCCGGCCGCCCATGGAGCAAACCGGACGGGAAGGATGTTTACCGGGGATCAATCAGGACTTTGGCTTTATCGTGCCCTTTACAAGGCCGGATTCTCGAATAGCCCGGTGAGCGAAAGCAGGGGAGACGGACTCAGGCTCAGGGATTGCTACATTACGACTGCGGCCAGATGCGCACCGCCGGCCAACAAGCCTCTCCCGGAGGAGCTGCAACGTTGCGGTACCTGGCTCTCCGAAGAATTGCTAGAGCTGAAGCGGATTCAAGTGTTCCTGGCACTGGGTAAGGTCGCCCTCCATGCGCTCTGGCGCCGGTTGCCAGAAGGCATCAAGCCGGGGCGGGCTCTGCCTGCATTCGCTCACGGCGCTGAAATCCCCTTAAATGACGGGCGGGTGATCGTCTGTTCCTACCATCCCAGCCAGCAAAATACCTTTACCGGTCTCCTCACGGAAGCCATGTTTGACCGTGTATTCGAGGCGTCACGCGAACACCTCCGTTCGGGCGATTTTTGACTCAACTTTTTCGGGTTTTTGCCGATCAGGAACCATGGCTTCCAGACTCCGCAAGCACTCCACCGTCATCACCGTATTTCTGGGTGTGACTGCATTTTCGTGCTCTCTTCCATTCTTTGCCAAGAATGAAGAGGGGCGGGGAGAGCGGGGGTCTTCTTTTCCTGCCCGACTGACCGGTGTTCTCGAGCTCAATCCCCGTTGTAGCGGTGGCTACTATCAGATTCGCTTGGTCGGCTTGAACGATGAGTCCCAGAACCAGGTGGAGTCCCAGTCCGATCAAAACGGAAGATTTTCCATCGTGGCGCCCTCTGGCTCCTATCAGATTCAGGTGGCCAAAGGGGAGTGTGGGGTGAAGCAGACCATTCACCTCGAGGGGAATACCGAGCACATGATCTCTTTGCCGGTGGCCGAGACCCAAGCACTCGAAAAAGCAGAAAACAGCCCCGGTCGACTGCCTGCGTCAGTTCTGATTGAACCGAAACGCTAAGGCAATCATTTCCCATTCAGGGGTGTCCCCGGACTCCCGAAGAGGAGTCATCACCTGAGGAGGGATGAGGAAATGAGCAAGGCAAACGAGATTTTCGAGGAAATCGAGCTTTCCAACGACACTTCCGCAACGGAGACCGGTCAGGCTTCCGCCTTGAAACCGGGGATCGGATCCCTCGATCAAGCCATCCGGCACTTTTCCCACTGCCAGATTTGCGGGGGGCGGATGCACTTCAATTATGTGAGTGATTTCAGCCGCAATACGACGCAAGAGAAAGCCATTTGCCCTGAGTGCGGGCTAGATAATCGCGAAGTTTTGCATCGTCTTCAGTAATGGGTTAGCCTCCGGACGTGAGCTCCCGTCTGACGTCATTGCTTCCCGAATCCTCCTTTATCATGGCCCGAAGAAACACGGATCGGATCCTGATTCTTGGAACCGGCGTTCACGGGGGGGCGAGCGGGGAATTGCTTTCAAAAATGGTAGCCTCCCTTCAGGCCCCTCCAGGTGGAGTGGTACTCGAGGAGTTTACAGAGGATTTCGATCCGGCCCGTATTTCGGAATTCCGCGTGTGGGTGATTCTGGGAGCCGGAATCGCAGCCCGTGGTGGCTGGCAAAAAGGTGGGCTTCTCAGCTGGAACGGAGTCCGGGTGATCGTCACCGAGTCTCTTGCCGATCTGCTCGAGCGCCCTGCTTTGAAGCGTTCCGCCTGGGAGGATTTGAAGCTGGTGATGCAGGAAATGGGCTGGAAAAACCCTTGATCTTTTCGGAATTTCCTCTAAAACGGATGGATCGAAAAACCGTCCGGAAACCGAGGAGAATCCGCCATGTCGAAAACCGTCACCCAATTCATGGAACACCACTACCGCCACTTCAATGCAGCGGCGATGATGGATGCCGCCAAGGGCTACAAGAAACACCTCGAAGACGGTAACAAAATGATGGTCACTCTCGCAGGAGCGATGAGCACGGCCGAACTCGGGCTCTCCTTGGCCGAGATGATCCGTCAGGATAAAGTTCATGCGATCTCCTGCACGGGCGCGAACCTTGAAGAAGACATTTACAACCTCGTTGCTCATGAGCACTATGTCCGGATCCCCAACTACCGTGACCTGACTCCCGAGCAAGAGAATGACCTTCTGAAGCGCGCACTCAACCGCGTGACGGATACTTGTATTCCAGAAGAAGAAGCCATGCGGAAAATCTGGCGGATCATGGAAGAAGAGTGGACCGAAGCCGAAGCCAAGGGCGAGCGTTGCTTTCCGCATGAGTTCTTCTTCCGGGCCCTCCTGAAAGGCAAGTTCAAGCAACACTATCAGATCGACCCGAAGAACAGCTGGATGCTCGCAGCGGCCGAGAAGAACATTCCGATCATCGTTCCGGGCTGGGAAGACTCCACTCTCGGCAACATGTACGCCGCTTATTGCATCGAGAAGCGGGTCAAGAACGTGCACACCGTCAAAACCGGCATTGAGTACATGATGATGCTCGCCGACTGGTACATGGAAAACACTTCCGGCAAGAGCACCGTCGGCTTCTTTCAGATCGGTGGCGGGATCGCAGGCGATTTCCCGATTTGCGTGGTACCGATGCTCGAGAAAGATCTGAACAGATCCCCCAAGCTGTGGAGCTACTTCTGCCAGATCAGCGATTCGACCACGTCTTACGGATCTTACTCCGGCGCGGTTCCGAACGAAAAAATCACCTGGGCCAAGCTCGGAGTCGATACCCCGAAGTTCATCGTCGAGTCCGATGCCACCATCGTGGCGCCGCTCATGTTCGCTTACATTCTCGGTTGGTGATTCCGTTTACAGTTTGATCTGCCCGGACTCTCCGAGGGTCCGGGCGGTTTCACAGATCTTCTCGCGGGCCAGGAGCACATCCGATTGCTTTTGAGGGCCCATGAGTTGCATCTCTTCGAGCAAGGCTCCCGCCTGTCTTTCGGTCATCTTCGAGAACACGGCTTTTTTCGATGCATCATCGAGACCCCTGAGTGCGAGGGCGATCAGGTTTTGCGGGCAGGAACGGAGCACTTTCTGCAAATCCGCCGCATCGAGTGCGACCACCCGATCAAAGCTGACCAGGCCTTTTTTGAGTTTTTCAGCAAGACCGGGATCTTTTTGCCGGATTTCTCCGAGGATCCGGTTCCTCATGGACGGGTCGAGTCCGGCGAGGAGTTCTGAAGCCATTTGGGCTCCGTTGATCTTGATCGGTTCATCCTTTTTCTTGGTCATGGAAACGGTCTCAGAGGGTTTTCAGGTATTCGATGATTTCGTCTTTTTCGGTCGGGCTCAGATCGATGAACTTTTCATGGCCCTGGTTCGTTTGTCCGTGGAGGCGGGTGTCGTAGATCACGCGGTCGGGGGTGGCCGAAGCGGGGATCTCAACCCGTGTCAGTCCCATCCGGACAGGGTCGAAGCGGTATCGTTCGCCGGCGTCTTTCAGTGAGAATCTTACGGGTCGATCGGAGGCCTTTTCAAGCAGGTCGCGGATCGTCGGGACCGATCCATTGTGAAGGTACGGAAATCTGGCCCAAATGGCATGGAGTCGTGGCGCAATGTACTTTCTCTGGCCTGCCTGCTCGGAGAGCTGGATCAGGTCTTGAAGCGGGCTTCGCAGCACACGGGTGAGAAAATCCGGGGTGACATAGTCGAGGCGGTCGGGATCGGTGCCGATCTTCTCGAGCGGGATGAACTTGGGTACCTCGTACACGGGTTTGCCATCCGGATGATAACTGTAGGTGCCGTGGCACTTGGCACAGGTGCGGTCGAATATCGTCTTTCCGCGGTCAGCACGAGCCCGGTCGATGGTAAAGGGATAAGGGGGGGGAGTGAGGGCGCTGATCAGTGAAACGGCTTTTTCAACTTTTCCGAAGTAGGCACGGACCTGTTCGGGCGTCTGACCCGAAGTGATCTCGACACCGATGATCCAACCCGGGGGGTGGCCGCGTCCGATTCCATCCGCAAATTGGCCAGCTTCCAGCTTCTTTTCGAAGCCGAACCAAGAGGGAACCTTTACCGCTCCGATGTAGCCATGGTCGGGGGCCCGGGTCTGATCCATTTCGTAAAACCAGCTCCCTACCAAGGACACCGGCACCAGTCCCTGAGTCAAGGCACTCATCCGGGGATCGGCGAGTTTCTCCATGAGGCGGATGGATCGATCCTCTAGAGCAGACCAGGTTTTGGATTTCTTCAGAAGATGGGTTCTGACCAATGCGTCGGTCAAAGCTTTGAAGCGCTTCTCGATTCGCACTCCATCCATCCCGATCTTGCCCGGGTCGATGTTTTTGTTTCCGATCCCGACGATGTGCTGACCGGCTGCCTTGCCGCTGTGGCAGGCCACACAACCCAGGACTCCGACATGAAGGTTCTTGTACTTCACAGTCTTGATCCCGATGATTTCGCCCTGATGTTCCTGGAGTCCCCAACGCCGGGTCAGGGTCCGGAGCAGGCTCTCATCGGCACGGGTCCCACCGATCACATCCCGGAGCTGATCGAGCTTGTTCAGGATCCCCGGAGACAGATGCATTCCCCGGCCACCCTCGAAAAAGTCGAGTTGCATGAGTTCACGCGCTTCGGGGGACGGCTCGACGGCACGCGCCGATACCGGATGAAACAACAGGGACCACAAAAGAAAAATCACGGGGTCACCCTAACATGGCCCCGTGATTCTTGGAATCGTTGCGTTAAAAAAATCAATTCTGTTTGCGGTAACGCTTGCAGGTCGCTTGCTCGTCAAGGAGCTCACCATTCCGCTTTTGATAGAACAGTGCAGCCGGGATCTCGTCCACCGAGTTCGCGATCAGGGTACCGGTATGGGAATAAGAGAACTTGATTTTCAAAATGATGGTTTTCAGCTGGCCGAGTTTGGTTCCCGCCACGTTCTCTCCCTGGCGACCGCTGTCCAAGTAACGGAGGTCCACTTTGGCTTGGTATTGACCGCGGCCAAGATAAGCAAGGGTCTCGTTCTGATCCGAGAACACCGCAATGGTTTTACGGTCACTCTGTACATGAGGATTGGAAAGTACGAGGACAGCCGGGGTGCGGGTGCCATAGGCCGGGTCGGTGTGGTTGTAGAGTTTGACCTGGAGTCCGGAATTCTTGCCTTCACAAAGGAATCCGTCAGCCAGCGCTACCGGGGTGGAGAGGATCAGGGTCGCAAGACTCAGAAGTGCAGTTTTCATGCATTGCAATGTAACAGAATGTCATGAATTTGACATTAAAATATTTTATGTTTTGATATAAAATAATCATATATGAAAGATGCCCTCGATATCGGTGAATTGTCCCGGACTCTGCCCTCGGTGGAGTCTCTTCTCGCCCTGCTCGCTTTTGAGCGAGAGGGGGATATGGTTCGAGCGGCACGGTCCCTCGGTTTGACCCAGCCGGCCCTTTCATTCCAACTCAAACGGCTCGAGGAGAGCGTAGGGTTTGCCTTGTTTTCCTTCACGGGGAAGAGAAAAGTCCTCACCAAGGTGGGGCAAGCCTATGTCGAGGAATTGAAATCTTCTGTCCTCGGTTTGCATCTGTTGCACCAGAAGTTCTCGAAGGCAGCCACCGATCTCGATCACCAAAAGTTGCGGATTGCGGGCCGTCGGGAACTCTTCATTCCGTTTCTGCCTTTTCCTTTCCCGGGGCAGGTCGAGCTCATCCAGACGAGCAGTGCCGAGGCCTTGCGATCGCTCCGGGAACACCGGGTGGACCTTGCTGTTTCGGCTCAGATCATCGACTCCGGTGATCTCGTGGCTAAACTGTTTTTTGAGTCCGGCTTCAAACTGATCACGCCCAGGAAGTGGAAAACAGATCCCTCGGACGCCGAAGCGCTACACCATCGTCCAGTCGTGGTGTACGGGAATCATCACGCCTACCTCGATGAATACTTATCCTGGAAGGGCTGGAAGTTCGGAGATCTGAACGTTGCCAGGATTGTCGAGGACTGGTTCAGCGTGGTGGAGTTGGTGCGCTACGGGTTCGGGTGGGCCATCATCCCTGAGGGGTGGGAGCCTCACACTCAGGATGTGCTGGTTCAGGACTTGGGAGTTCAATCCATTCCCAAGCAAAAGATCTTCCTCTTCCACCGCAGGGAGGACCGGAAGTCCCCCTGGGTGGAGAGTCTGGATCGTTGGCTGTCGAGCCGAAAGTCCTAGTCCACGTTCTCGAGCAGGGTGGCGACACCCTGACCGAATCCGATGCACATGGTGGAGATTCCGAAGCGGGCCTGCTTGGCCTTCATCAAGTGAACCAGTGTGGCTGTGATTCGGGAACCGGAGCAACCGAGCGGATGCCCGAGTGCGATCGCGCCCCCATTCAGGTTGATCTTCGCTTCCATCGCATCGAGGAGTCCGAGGGCTTTGATCACCGGCAGACTTTGTGCAGCAAAGGCTTCGTTCAGCTCGAACAGATCCACGTCCTCGATTTTCATGCCTGCGCGTTTCAGGGTTTTCTGCACGGCAGGCACCGGGCCGAAGCCCATGATGGAAGGATCGCAGCCCGCGGCTGCCATCGAGCGGACTTTAGCGAGGGGTTTCAGTCCGAGTGATTTCGCACGCTCGGCCGACATCACGAGGAGGGCCGAGGCCCCGTCCGAGATCGCCGAGGCGTTTCCGGCGGTGACCGTACCGTTTTTCGGGTCGAAAACAGGTTTCAGTGAGGCGAGTGACTCGTAGGTGGACTCCGGGCGAATCACCTCGTCGAAATCATACATCTTCAGAAACCCTTTGTCGGTGTGACCGGGGGTTGCGACGATCTCATTCTTGAATGCGCCCGACACCGTTGCCTGGTGCGCATTCTGGTGGGAGCGGAGAGCGAAACGATCCTGTTGCTCACGGTTGATTCCGTGCATTTTTGAGAGGAGCTCTGCGGTGAGTCCCATGTTCTGGGCGCCCTTGGAAATCGCGCGATTCGACTTCGGGTTGAAGTCCACATTGAAGGTCATCGGCACATGCCCCATGTGTTCCACACCTCCGACGATGAACACATCGCCGTATCCGGCCTGAATGCTCATCGTGGCGGTATGAAGCGCCGTCATCGAGGATCCGCACAAGCGGTTCACAGTTTG
>CANHQK010000005.1 GCA_947462765.1 Bdellovibrionales bacterium | reverse complement strand
TCGGCCGTCCTGGCCTCGCGAGAGTCGGGCTCCCTCTATTCCCCTTGGGGAACTGCTCCATTTGCTGATCGCGGCGAGGGAATGGCGGAGAAGGTGAGGAGATGAAGAGGGCTCGCGGGTTCGACAAAAATACCAGGAGGGTATTTTTGTACCACGCGAACGGAGTGAGTGTGGCCCGGAGGGCGGAGGCCCGGGAAGGGCCGGAGTGAATCCCTCCCTCATCGTCAGGTTTAGTGAGATCGCACTCAGTGCCCCAGTTTGGATTCCTTAAAATTTAATTCTGTAGAGTTAAGAGAAGTTGAAGCGAGTTCTATGTCTGGACCCCTGAGGACGCATATGGGGGCGTGTCCGTACCGACATATTGACCATCTTTCAATGCCCATTAGAATGAAGAGATCGGTAGGGAAACCTTTGGGGGGTAGGATTAGAATGTTCAATCAGTCGCTCGGTCTTGGAGTGGTGTGTGCGGTGTTATTTGGTTGGGTGACGGTTCACGTAGCAGAAGCGAAGCCGAGGGTGCGGCCTACGACGATTCGGAGTCCGGATGGGGAAGGGCATTATGGAGTCAAGGCTACCTGGACCTTTAGGACGGTGGCCCCCAATAATGGGGGTAGTGGCACTCATGGGGCAGGGGGGGCTCAAGTAAGTTTCGATTCACTGGATGCCGCATTGAGGGATCCTCGAGTGTCTGCCGGTGATAAGGTTCTGATTCAGCGGGAGTACGCACCTAAGCTGGCCCAATTCCAACGTGAGGTAGCGAGCCTCAATCAAGAGATCAGAAAAGACAAGTCGGTTTCAAGGGTCAGTGCAGACTTGAAATACCAAAAAAAGCTTAAGGGCTTGATCGAAAAGTATCAGAGAATGCATCAGGGCGTGATCGAATCCAGCGATTGAGCGTCTCCCGGTGGAGATCGATACCAATAGAAACGAAGTCCAGGATGGTGTCAGGGGGGTTCTGGTACTCTTGGCTTGTTTAGAGCATTTCGGTGCTATTCTGAACTCTTGGTACATCGATTACTTTTCACCCTCGAACCTGTTCGGAATGTGGCGGGATCCAAGGGAGGTGTTGCTCTATTCCATACACTCCGAGTGGGTTGGTCATGCCCTTCCCGTAGATGGATTGACCCGGATTTGTTGTCAGGTTTTGGTTCCCTGGGTGACCCCTCTATTTATCGCTTTGAGTGGGTTCAATCTTTCTAGGTCTTCTCCGGAGAGGCTCCGTTCCGGATATCATGAGCGTGTGGGCACTTACCTGTTTCTGTTCATTCTTTTTTTGGTGGAGAACCTGATTGTAAGCCCAGATTTTGGCATTGGCTTGTCTCTGTTTCCGATCTCGGTTTGGTTCTTGGTTTTGGCAATGCTTCTCACCGTACAGCGGTACACAGGTTTGCTCGGAGTGGGAATCTGTTTCATCGCTTCTGCCGGAGTCAACTCCGCTCTGGTGCTTCGAGGAGTTGACTTCAGGCCACTGGGAGCTGTTCTCGAGAAAATTCATCCTTGGGCCCAGAATTCGGCAGAGCCCCTTCATTATCTTCCATTTGCTGCTCTTGGGTTTTTACTGGGGGTACAGTTTCGGCGACAGCGCTCCTCTGAATGGATAAGGGGGTCCAACCCCGTTTTCTGGCTGATCGTCCTGTTGACTGGAGTTGCAGGTTGGATGTCAAGAGATCTGTTCCAGATCGATCCGGAAATGTTATTTGCGATGGATGAGCTCTTGTTATCCTCTTTTTGGGGACAGCTCTTTCTCTATGGTGCAATTCTTTTAGCTTTGGGTGGAATTCATCGGTTTCGTGAGGTGGAGACTGGGGGTTTAAATCGGCTCTGGGTTTGGGTCGGAAAACATTCGCTCGCTATTTTTTTTATTCACCGGATTCTCTTTGTCAAAGTTCTTGCACCACTGAGACTGCATGTGGGGAGTTATTTTGGAATACCCATGACTAACACCGCTTATGAACTGCTCGGCTTTATGGGGCTGGTTCTGATACTTTACAGAGTTCTCGAGAAAAGGGGATTTTTTGGGCGGATGTTTCATTGAGTGTTCGGGAACGTTCCAGCATCAATCAGATAAACATCTCCCCAGCCCATCAACCCAGGACGGGATGGGTGACTGCCTTTAATGTTTTTTTATTATCGAAACCTTCTTCCGAGTAGTTCAATGGATAAGAAGGTCCAAGTCAAGGTGCGAATCCAATTGGTCCTTATCAACCTTTCAATTGAGGTAGGGTCCTTTCCGGCTCCGAGACGGTTGTGCTCTGGAACAGAGAAGAAGGCTGTGGAGGCGAACACTACCGATATTCCTGACAATTGAATGAACCATTCGGGTCGGGTTCCAACTTGGAGCAGAATCCCTCCGCACAGGAGCAGTTCTCCGAACATGGGCCAAACGAGGTACGTGATCCGCTGGCAGTGCCAGGCATGAAATTCAGTAAAAAGGTCTTCTCTAACCGATCGGAAGTGAGGATACAGCTTTATCTGTACCACCCAGATGACAGCGGTCATCCAAATCACGCAGGCATCATGCAGGTCGATCCAGACTGAAGTCATGCAGGCTTTATGCTACCATGAACTCATGAGCTGGACGATCGAGCAACGCTGGAACGATGTGCTCTTTGTGAACTGGAAAGTCCCGGCATCCGATCTTCAGGATCAGGTTCCTTTTCCGCTGGATCTTCATGAGGGGCATGCGGTTCTTTCGTTGATTCCCTTCTTCATGGATCGGATCCGATTCCGCGGGTTGCCCCACATCCCAGTAGGTTCGAGTCTTTGGGAGATCAATCTCCGGACCTATGTGAAGGTCAATGGTGTCCCGGGGATTTACTTCTTTACTCTCGAGACGCCCCACCGGTTTGCCAATTGGATTGCTCGGACCTTCTTCAATCTGCCTTACAGGCACGCGACCGTAAATGCCGAAGCTACTGGCTCAGAATACCTGATATCGGCTCAGGGCCACGATGCACGGGGTGAGCCTTATGGTTTGAAAATACAGGCAACTTCTGAGAATGAGATTCACTCATCTGACTTTCAACGATGGGTTACGGAGCGTTACCACCTGTTTTTGTTGAAAGACGGTGTCACAGTGCGAGGAGATGTATCTCATGAACCCTGGAGAGTCAGATCGGCCAAGGTCAAATCCATGGATGGTGGTATTTCGATCACTCCGTCTTTATGCCCGATAGAAAAACTGGCTCCCTGCTTTTTAGCAGAACCCATTCGGGTGAGGTTTGAACCTTTTGTGAGATGTCCTTGAGTTTTGGTTTTAGTCATTTTTTTGACGAAAATTTGGTTAGATAGGGCTCATTGGTTTGGCCACATTTGGCGATACGAAAGTGATGTCCAATCGCAAAATATTTAAGAAGAGTCGTTTGTGTCAGATGATGCTGATGGGTTGGATGGTGGGCCTGAGTCATGAATGCTTGGCCTATACCGATGCTTATTGGAAGTCGGTGACTGATCCCTCATGCCATCAGTATATCAAAGCGAATTTTATTCATAAATCTTATGGCGGATGGGATTACGACCGGATCAATGCAAACTTCACAGCTAGAAGACAAAAACACAACTGGGCGTCTTTCGTCTGGGGGCTCCAAAGTGCCGGTGACCAGATTTTCGAACTCGCCAGGGTTAAATCCACTACTAAGCTGAATGACCCGGATGCGCTGGCTGTGGCATTGGGCAATATGAAAATCAATAAACAGCACCGGTTCCTCACTGCATGTGAGGGGCAAGGTAAGGGGTTTGGCAGCGCAAGTCCCTGCGATCATATCAAGTTCTATTGTTCAAACAACATGATGGGGGCAATGCAGGCGTCACTTTCCAATCAAAGAGCCCTCCTGCGCAATGTTGTGGGTGGTAAGAAATGCGAAGTATTCAAGAATGTTTCCCACGAGAAGTGCGTTCAGTACCTGATGGGGGGCATAGAAGCAGAATCGAATATTCTCAAAAGATTTCAAACTGACTTCAAGGAGGGTTTTTTCAACTCGGCCTACAGCAAAGACGTAGTGGCCATTACTGATGACATTCTTGCCAGCGTCGCGAAGGAACTCAAATCAGCTAAAGACATGCTCGATGCAGCTAAAGTGGCAGACCAAGCCTTAAAACAAAAAAAGATCGAGGTGGATCGAGAGCTAATGAAAAGGGACCAGCTCGATGACCGCTTGGCAACCATCGATGCAATGAATGCTTGTAAAGAAAAACTGAAATCCGACTATCCTAGTCTTTACGGTGATTACGGGCTCGCCGACTTAAATGGGAATTGCACTTCCAAGCTCCCTACGAATCAGAATGACTATTCGAACCTGAAGGAATCGGTGAATGGAATCAGCCGAGTCACCGGGCATACTCCAAAAAGTGAAAAAACAATGCTGGAAAATCTTGTTCGGATCAACGAAGGGATGCAAAAAAAAATCGCCGATCAAAAAAATGCCGCATTGGCGGGACTGAAAAACATGGACGTGAATGGGGAGGTCCAAGCATGCGGAGAGATTTTAAAGGTAGCGAAGAAAAAGTGCATGGCGCCGTTTGATGGTAACCCCGTCCTCAATCCGACGAGCCCACTGGACAACTACCCGAACATCTATAAGGATCTGGAGAAGTCAAAGCACAGCAGGGTCGATTTTGCACCCTTAGAAATCTTTAAAAGCAACTGTCGCCTCCATCACTACCTTCGAAACAAATATGTTAACGGGATGTACATCCCCGAGGAGCTGAACTCCTGTAAAGACCTGATGGCCGCCTCTGCATATGACTACACTGATTCTCCTTTGGCAGACAACAGCAACGTATTGATTACTCCAAAGAAAACAGTTGTCAATCGCCAATATGCGATCAAGACCTTTGGAAGCTACGTAGATAGAATGCAGCCAGAGCACCAGGTGAGCGTTCCCGGCGGGGGTAAAAAAGTACTGAATCTCATACAAGAAGATGCTTTTGTTGCAATGTCCAAGTCCACCGTCGCCCTCGACCCTTCAGGTGATCTTTTACGGAGAGATGTAGCCGATTTCATCAATTCATCTTTCGATAAAGTGTCTGTCAATAATGCGGATGTATTATCCAAGTTGAAGAATATAAAGTCCGGTGATTCCGGCTGTTTGAGCCAAGTTGCGAAGTGGACCGCCTCCACCCTTTTATTGTCTTCTCCCGCTGCACCAGCGTACTTGACGGGAATTGTAAAACCCGAGTCTTGTGATGAACAGACACAGAAGCTGATTGCGGATCTTTTGTTCTCTGCGCCAGACATGCTTAAGGAAGTCATTTTGGATGGTACTCCTGAGGGTGCTGATATTTGGTGCAGATACAGTGAGGCGTTCTTAAAAGATAAGTGGCTGAACAACATGTGGCACAAGGGTGCTGATTTTGCGCTCGATGTTGCCGCAGCGATCACAAGCCCAATTCCTCCACTGAGCTTCACCTTGACAGCTATTAATCAATTGAGAGCTTTGGATCAGGCTTACAAGAATCAGGCCCAGAATGACCGGTACTCTAGATTCTTGGATGATGCATTTAATTCCGGATTGACTGAGGAATCCATGGTCAAGAACTACAGAGACCAAGCAAGTGCTTCGAATGCAAATCTGGATAACCAGAAAATTGCAACGGCTATGCTCTTGCTGAAAATGAACAAGCTGAACATGGCCTCTAAGCCATTGGCGTTCAATCCTGGGAACCTCATCAAGGATCCGGGTTCAATTGCCAATGATTATGCCAAGGATTTCGGGAAGAAGCTGGTACAGGAGATTCCTGCCAAAACTTTGTTCAAGATGGTTCTGACCGACTCTAAAGATGACTTCAATACCATTTATAAGGATTATGTGAATCAAGCCATCAGGTCAGAGATCGAGAAGGTTGTTGCGCCGTCAGCCGATGACTTTAGGGATCAGTTACTGTCTTCTATTCAAGATGTGGTGAAGGAAAAGGGCAAGTAAAGAGACTTCCACTTTTCTCGCCCCTAATACCCTGGCTGTGCCAGTCGGTAGGGATGCAACAGTAGGGTATTAGTAGGGTCTTGGTGGCTCTCGAATTAAAGGATTGTTTCGGAACGGGGTTCGGAAAAGGTGAGTGAAAATCTGATAGCTAGAATGCATTCATCATGTTCTTAGCTTTTTTTTCTAGGTGTTCACGAGCGAGACCCACGTATGCATCTTTCAAGACAACTCGCCCCTCTGCTCTAGCAGATGACCTGAAATAAACGGTAATCTTCGGACAAGTCTTATTGATGTTTGCCAGACAGAAATCTTTCAATTTATGGTTTTTCTCCCAAGATACCTCATATGTCTCACTTAGCATTGTGGGATATTCGGAAACATAGTACCTGTTCTTGACCTTATGAAGGTAGCCTGTCATCGAGCCGAGTGTCTCTGTTGCATGAGTCACGATAGGATCTATTCCCAAAACAAGACATAGAAGGGAGATGGTATGAACTGAAAAACGATATTCATTACTCATGGAAATTTCTCCCCAAGTTTAATTGATTCCAGGAATTCATCTACTGAGGCCTGGTCCGCTTCTCTTGCAAACCGATTTCCGCACTCCAAGTTGCTATCATAGAGATCCAGTTGATTCTTTGTCCTGATGCAATCTGAAGTAAGATCACCATCACTCTCCGTGGAGTAATATAAATACTTAAGTTCTTCAGGTTTTTTTGATTGGTTAACGCAATCAGTGGCGCTGATTTTTCTTTCGAGTTTTGTCCCAATTGAAATGAAGGGTGGCCTCATGCTAGAAGGCTTTCCGGCACCCGGAAGCCCTGAACCATTGTTTGGCTTTTCTGTCGGATGCATTTGCTTGGGCGGCGTTGGTTTAAAGGTGCAATCCATCATTAAACCCATTACTTCAGGCTCGAGCTCATAGCCATCCAGGACGGAGCTTACCTCGATAGTTTTAAATAATGCATCCTCTTCATTCTCTTTTTTTGATCCGGTATCATGAGTTCGAGACTTCGCTTCGTTTAGTTCATTTTTATTGCACCTAGGTCCGCCGGCAATGCAATATGAATCTTTAAGTGATTGATGCAGGGATAGAATGTTGAAGTTCTTCTCAGTGCTCTCTATTTTTTCTTCTATTTTCTTTATCGATCTGTCTTCATGGTTAGTAGCTTTCATTTCGTCCCTGGTCCTTTTCAATTGATCTAGGATGGACTTTTTTATTCGAGACTCTTCGGCCTCTAGTTTTTTGTTTTCTCTCCTCTGAATGTCCCAATGTTTTATAAACTCTAACCACGCAGTATTCAGCTGAGTCCATGAAGGGTGTGTTTTCGGAACCTCATCAAAAGACTTGAATGGTTTGTGGCTATTTAGACTCTCCGATCGGTTGGCCTCGAATAGTATTTTTTGGAACTCATTGAATTTAAACTTCGCGGCCCTTGCACTTTCAGTTTCCACTGCGTAAAGGGCATTCAAGGCATCAAGTCTTTTTTCGGCGTTTTTCAGGATGCTTGGAATAAGTGCTTTCTTTTTCCCGTCAAAGATTTCTTTTGCCTTTTTCTTCGCCGATATTTCTTCTTGTTCTTCGTTGGCAAGGTTTTTATCTTTGCACTGTTCTTGAAATGTGAGACCGAGATCTGCGCTTAAGTTTGAGGTTGTTTTGTTTGTTTCTGCGATGGCTTGGGTAAGGATGTTGGAAACAATTTGTTGGTTCTCTTGGTTGATAAGTTTAGTGGGATTCCCCATTGTCTGGGAGGGTGAAGTGCACTTTTGGTCGTTGGAGATTTTTCTAGGTTTGTTTGTTCCTTGCGGATGCAAGATGCACCAGTTTTGCAGGTAGTGTTGAGAGGAGGATACCGCGTGGGTGTGCCCGTCTCCGATCATGGATTCGATCATGTATTGCGCTGTTTTCTCATGGATTGCCTTGAAGCTAGCGGGGTTGCCAGTTTCGATTGATCGTTTGAGCTGGTCGTGAAAGTCACTGTAGTAATTTGAGTACTGGGAGGGGTCGAAGCCCATTTTTTGTGGTCTTCCGAGATTGGTGGGAAACTCAGAGGCGACTTTAGAGGGTTCAGCTGCTGTGAAGATCTGGACATTTTTCATCCCCTGAAGGTCTCGTCCGAGGTTCCCTCCAAAGCAATTCAGTACGTGCAGTGTGGTGGTAGAGTTTGAGTTTTTCGACTGAAAATCCCGTAGTGCATGTTTAACGTCATTGGAGCCCAGGGAGTTCTCAAAAAGCCTTTTGTTGTATTCTTTTGAGCCTTTTTGATATTGTGTCAGGTCCTCATGCGTGCTGACTCCCACCCAGACTCTTTTTTCATCTAATTCTTTTTGAGATAAAAAGCCGGATTTTTTTTCTTGCTCGGTTAGTTTGATTTCAGGAAAGCGATTCTTATATTCATTCGGTACCGAGGTGGCTTCTTTTACAGTGCCATGGCCAATGATGTCGATTTTTAGGTCTGTAACCCCAGTTAGGTTCGAGATGGTTTTTTGGAAATTTTGTTTCGTTGCGACTTTGTTTTTGTCTTCAGTGTCATTACTTAGAATAATTACGTTGTAACCAAGCTTTTCGTAGTTTTCCTTCGCTTTTTCCTGGTCTCTTTTGAGTGCTGGGCCGAGATTTTCGCCATCACCAAGGTTTACAATTACAGCAGTTTTCTTTTTGGTAAGGGAAAGAGGGTCAGCTTTAGCAAGCGCTGGTTGTGTCAGGTTCGTTGAGCAGATGAGCAAAAGTATGATCAGTCGTGTTTTTTGATCCATTTTGGGCAATTCCCCCCTCAGTACGGATCGGCTTTTTGTCTGGAGTAATTGAGTTTTGACAGATTTCATTAGATCCCGTCATGTTTTTAACGCACTGTCTTTCTCAGGGGGCGTTATAGTCGGATTGCGATCTTGCCAACGGATGTTCCCCTCTCGAGTAGCGTGTGGGCCTCTCCGAGCTGACTGGCAGGGTACTCACCACCGTTAGTGGGATCGACTAATGGATTGATTTTGCCATTTTCCAGAAGTCTCACCAATTCAGTGAGCATTTCATGGAAGAGTCTGGGCTGAAGATCCGCCACTCGGAGCATGTTCACTCCGACAAAAGTCCGGCTGTTCATCATCATCAAGGGGGGAGAAAGCACCCCGAAACCCAGGAGGGTCTTGATTCCCGTAATGATTTTTCCGCCTCTTGATTTTGTATTTTCCGCCACACCGTAAGCGCAAATGGTCCCGGCAGGGGCCAAAAGAGAAAGAGTCTTCCGGAAGTGGGCCCCGCCAATGGCATCGAATGCCGCAAGGATTGGTGTTTTCCCATGACGGTTTTCGATCGTTTCTTTGAAGTCTTCCTGGGTGTAAATCAGAACTTCGTCGGCCCCGAGTTTTTTGGCAAGCTCGGCTTTTTTTGCAGATCCGACCGTTGTGATCACGTGAGCGCCCTTTAGTTTGGCAAGCTGGATGAGTGCCGATCCAACTCCACCCGCACCTGAATGAATCAGGACTTTATCACCGGGTAAAAGACGCATCTTTTTTTCAATCATGTACTGGGCTGTACAAAACTGGGTGGCTAATGCGGTTGCCGCAGGAATGGAAACGGAATCGCTGATTTTGGCGCAAGACAGAGGGGAGGTCAGCGCGTACTCAGCGTAGCCCCCGAATCGAGTCAGGGCAAGGACCCGGTCCCCGATCTGAAAGCCGGTGACTCCGGACCCGATCTTGCAAATGCGTCCGACCACGTCGTATCCCAGAACCGAAGGCATGGGTGGTGCATCGTGATACAAGCCCAAGCGCGCCATCACATCGGCAAAGTTCAAGCCGAAACCTTCCACTTGGATGAGGATCTGATCGGCTGAAGGTTCCGGAACTGGTCGACTGCGGACCTCGAAAGCAGAGTCGGCTTTTCCGTGGCGCACCAATGTATAGGCTTTCATGTCAGGCATACGATTCAAATCTTAGCTCGCGGATCTGTGGCTGGACAGGCTCATCCGAATGACCGTCTGGCGAAACCGGGGATAAACGAACACTTTCGTCAGCACTTTGACGGAGCTCGAGTGGCTTTCGTTTTTGATACGATGCCTGCATAGTTCACTGCGTGGCCTTTGCACACAAGTACGGGGATATGGGTAAGTTCACTTTTGTGCCAACCAAGGGAGAGTTGCCGTATTCGGAATTTCCGCGATTCCGGCGAGGGCTAAACGAGAAATGAAAAGATCTTGGGTGCGATCGAAGATGCACTTGAAAATCAAGAGCCGGCTGGAATGGGTTGTTGCGCAAAGTTTTTCAGTGAAGCTTGGATGAAGACCCCTATGCTTTTCCAGCGAGTTGCGGATCTACTTGAGCCCGATTTGTCTAGAGAAAGGGTATCAGGCTCCTGACATCATCAAGCGGGCCAAAGGAGTCAATCCGGACGACGCAAGTTTGGATTCGCGCCATCCGGAGTCGAAGATTTGCTTCCTTCTCGGAAGAGAGGCCCGTTTGGCGATGTGATGCTCAGGTCTGAGGCGCAGACTTCACCCGGTCAGTCATTTTGGGTTGTTTGGACCCTGCCTTTTTGAGGAGTGCAGTGATCTCTCTCCACTGGGGTACTTCCTCGGATGCGACAAACGAGATCGCCGATCCGGATTCGCCCGCGCGTCCGGTGCGGCCGATGCGATGGATGTAGTCCTCTGCCACCTGAGGCAGGTCGTAATTGATCACGTGCTTGATCTTGGTCACATCGATACCACGGGCAGCAATATCGGTTGCCACCAGTACCCGGATCGAGCCGTCCTTGAACTCGGCGAGAGCGCGATTCCGTTGTCCTTGAGTCCGTCCTCCATGAATCCGGTTCACTTCGACTCCGTAAGAGTCGAGGAAACGGGCCACCCGGTCAGTCCGGCTCTTGGTCCGGGCGAATACGAGTACGCTTCCCGGGCGCTTGTTGATCTCGTCGAGAAGGGCGTTGTTCTTTTCTTTCCCATCGAGCTTGATGGCTTCTTGGTCGATGGCTTCAGCCACTTTAGAAGGAGGCGCGACTGAAACCCGAGCAGGGTTTTTGAGGTAGCGCTTCGAGAGCTGATCCATCTCGGGGCTCCAGGTCGCGGTAAAGAGCAGGGTCTGGCGCTCCTGGGGAACGCACTTCATGATCTGTGAGAGTTGCGGCGCGAACCCCATGTCGAGCATCCGGTCGGCTTCGTCGAGAATCAGGATACCAAGGTTTCTCAGGTCGGCATGCTTTTGCTGAAGATGGTCGATCAGGCGGCCCGGAGTCGCGATGATGAGGCGCGGTTTGGCCTGGAGTGCACGGATCTGTGGTGGCATTCCGCATCCGCCTACCAAAATTGCCGAACGGTAATTCGATGCGTAACGGGTCAGGCCTTTCCAGACTCCATCGATCTGGAGGGCGAGCTCGCGGGTCGGGGCGAGGACCAGTGCGGTCATGTTTGGTTCTTTCAACAAACGGAGAAGAGTGGGGATGCAGAAAGCGGCTGTCTTTCCGGTGCCGGTCTGGGCGATCCCGATCATATCTTTTTGCTCGAGGGCGACCGGAATGGCTTGAGCCTGGATGGGGGTCGGAGTCTCGAATTTGAGATCCTGCAGGGCTTTACTCACCTGAACAGGAAATTTAAAATCTGAATAATTTTGCATTTGGGGTTCCTAAAAATAACACTCCCCTCCCTTTGCTAGAAAGAGGAGGGGAGTGCAAAAATGATGATCAGTAAAAATTACGGATCAGAAGCGTCCGCCGCCGCGTGGGCCGCGAGGACCGCGGTTGCCACCGCCGCCACCGAAACCGCCACGACCGCCGCCGCCTTCACGGGGAGCCATTGGCTTGGCTTCGTTCACAGTGATGGTGCGTCCGTCGTACTCGGCGCCATTGAATTTGGAGATCGCAGTTTGTGCTTCTTCGTCAGAAGACATTTCCACGAAGCCGAAGCCTTTGCTACGGCCGCTATCGCGGTCCATGATGATCTTGGCAGATTCAACAGTTCCGCACTGAGCGAAAGTGTCCGCCAGGACTTGATCGGTTGCAGAATACGGGAGATTCCCGACGTATAGTTTTTTACCCATGTGTACCTCCTTCAAGGCTGGGAGCTGCTCTGGAGGGGATGGGTCCAATACCCGGTCTCTAAAGAAGCGATAGAATGCAGTGTGTTGTATCAGTTAAATTCGCGCTTGGAAATAGAAATCTTGATAAAGCGTTGTTTTTATCGTGGTGAGTCGAGAAAACCTTTGATTTCAGGCTCCAACAATCTAAAGAGCGCCTCATTGGATCCGGAGCGCGGAAAGAGAACCTTGAGAGCATCCGCCCCCCTGGATTTGGAGAGTTTATTTCCGTCAGGCCCGCGGATGAGAGGGTGATGCAAAAAACGAATGGATTCAAACCGCTCGGCTCCATGGCGGGGGCCGAGCAATCGAGCCAGGGCCTTTTGAATCTCGGTGCTCTCCAGCAAGTCCTCACCCCTGACAATCAAATTCACGCCGTGGTCGAGATCATCGACGAGTGATACGAGTTGGTAGGCGGGGATCCCCTCGTGCCGCCAGAGTGTCACGGACATTCGGGATCGATTCGGTAACTCGAGGTCGATTTTGACCCGGCTTGATTCCGCATGAAACGGGAATTGCTTTTCCTGACACGAACAATTGTGGGCTTCCAGTTTTTTTCTGGAGCATTCACAAACATAAGCCGACCCGTGGAGCATGAAGTCCCTGAGAACTTCTAGATATCTCGGGCGCCGGAGGGTTTGAGAATCACGCGCCAACAGGTCCTGTACATTCTGAGGCCCTGCGTCCCAGCTCAAGTTGAGCCAAGCCAAAGTCTCAAACAGGTCTTCCAGGTATTCCGGTCGGGTCCGAGTGGTGTCGAGGTCGTCGATCCTGAGCCTCAAGCGCCCCCCATCCCTCCGGACCAGAGCCGAAGTGAGTAAAAAATTGAAGGCATTTCCAACATGAAGAAATCCGCTCGGGGTCGGGGCTATCCGGGAGACCAGCATGGTGCCCTCCATTCTAGCAGGGATTCAGCGGCATTAATGATTGATGCACCACGAAAACGGTGATAGAAGGCCGGCTCAAGGAGAATTTCATGTCGATTCGAACTTTGGCTCTTTTGGCTTCTCTCGGTTTCATGGTGTCGACTGCGGTGGCTCATCCCTTGGACGGGGAGTACCGGATCGTAGGTGATTTTCCTGGCTATTCAAAAATCTTGTTCCGGCTGAAAGATCTGAAGGTCCAGACTCTGAACTTCGGTCGTGGGCAGTCGGCTGATGGAATCGATGCTCGAGTTACGGACCTCGGAGGAGTGGCTCTCATTCAGATTTCCCAGGCGGGAGCCGACGCGATCCTCCAGGATACCCTCGTACTGGACGCCTCTCGCGGTCAGGTCCGCTTGAAAGCAGCGACCACGGCGTTGATTGACCTGGTAGAGTCTGATGGAAGCAAACTCAAGCCGGTACGGATTCAGGAATTCGGATTCCGCAAAGCGGGGAATCGCTGAATGTTCGCCGGCCTGGCCCTTGCGACCCTCCTGGTTCAGACAGACCTTCCGGCCCGTTACGAGGTGAATGATGTCTTCACTAAAATTGTGGACAATCGGGGTGAGGGGGAAGAGCGACTTTACGGGGTCCGGAATGCCCGCGTGTTGTTTCGTAATGTTCTTCGTGGGGGCGCAAACAATGCTTATCACCGCTCCGATCGCCGTGAAAACCAGAACCCACTGCCTGATGATGCTCTCAAGAACCTTTGCGAAGAAGGCTTTACCGACGCCATTTACCTTTACTCCAAGAACTTCAAGACGGCCCCCCGGGTAACTGGATGCATTCTTCCCGATGGATCCCCGGGGAAGCTAACTTACCACAATCTCGTGTACAACTCGGACCAAGAGGCCATCTTGAAAAAGCTTCACGCCCGTTTGGTGAGCGGGGAGGGTGCGGTCTACTTGCATTGCTGGAACGGATGGCATGCCTCAGGATATATTTCAGCGATTTCGTTGATCCAGTTTTGCGGAATGAGTGCCGAGGACGCGGTCGATTATTGGAATCGAAACACCGATGGGGTGAACCAGGGTGAGAACTACGAGCGGATCCGCAAGAAGATCCGTGCCTTTAGGCCTCTGCCCGGATTGGAATTGGATCCGGAGACCCGCGATCGAGCTTGCATTATTAAATAAATCGACTATAATCCCCGCATGATTTTTTTCGTATTGATGGGTGCCCTCTCTGCGTCACCTGTTTGGGCGGGTACCGTCAAGGTTTCTGAAGTGATCGGGAAGCTTCAACGGAAGATTCAGTCAATCTCCCTCGCTTCCTGTGCAAGCGTGCAACAAGACTATGATGTCCTTTACGGATTAACTCCGGACCTCATCGACTCCGAAGACCTGAGATGGAATAGCGGTGGGATTGCCAGACAGGCATTCTTGAGTCGACTGGCCCTGCGAGATCGGGTCAGGGCCTGGGAGCGCGAGAATGGAGATCGGCCGCTTTCAAACGCATGCATCAAACCGGTCCGGGATCTGCTTCGGGCGCTGCGATACCTCGAGGAGAGTGCCGCAGTAGCCGGGGTCCGGCCTCGAGCTTACGATTCCAAGAATCCAGCGCCCTATCTATCCGGGCCCGCTCCCTACCTTCAGCTCAGTCCTCGTGCAAAGGGCATGCAATTTCCTAGGGATTTGAAGTCGGGTGATGTCCTGGTCAGTCGTGGAAATGCTCCGACCAGTGCTTTGATTGCACGCCTCGGGGATACCGACGGACAGTTCAGTCATGCGGCACTGGTCTATGTGGCTCCGAAGAGTGGACGGGTCTATGTCATGGAGGAACACATCGAGGTGGGATCCACCATCCGGCCCTATGAAGAGTACGCCAAAGATCAGAATTTCCGGGTGACGGTGTTCCGTTATCGTGATGAACGCATGGCTGCCGATGCCGCACGCTTGATGATGGAGCGCTTGTATAGCCCCCACAATCCACATGTGGTGCCTTATGACTTCGGGATGAAGATGGACGATGCGTCGGAAATGTTCTGCACCGAGATCGTTTATGAGGCATTCAAGATGGCCTCTCACGGTAGGCTCCAGATCGGACGCTACCGGACGACATTTAATCCCAAGAACCGGGACCTGCTGGATCGTTTCGGGGTGAAGACGGATAGCATGTACGCCCCCTCCGACATGGAGGTCGAGCCGGGTTTCGAGATTCTCGGTGAATGGCGTGACCTCTCACGCGTGGTGATGAACCAGATGATGGATGCTGTGTTGACCAAAATGCTCGAGTGGGGGGATCGGGGTTACCGCTTTGATCCATCAGCCGTGATGACTCTCAAATCGCATCTCGGCTTCTGGCTTCGGAAGCTCGGGTTGAAGAAAAAGGAACTGCCCACCAATATGCCACGGAAGACGATCGAGACCGTTCTCGCGCTCGATCCGACGGTCGATGCTCTGTTAGGTGTGCTTGCCCGGGAAAACGCACGCAGGATGTCCGGTGGCGGGCATCCGCTCGGATTTCCGGAGATGTTCCACCTGCTCGAACGGATCCGGGTGAAAGACGAGCAGCTCTATCATCAAGGGAAAGAAAGCGGGTTTCACGTATGGTTTCATCGCTGATTCGTTCGGGTCTTTTGTCAGTCGTTCTTCTGGTGGCTTCGAGTCCTCCGGCGCGCGCCTCTTCTCCGGAATGCAAGCGGACGGTCATCATCGGGGATTCCCAGATGGCCTACGGGGTAACCCCGTTTGAGATGAGAAAGACACTCGACTTAGGCGAGTTTCAACGCTTTTCGAATGATGCTTTCGGTACCTGGTTGTTCCGGTATTTCGCCGGTTCGGATTGCGCGGAGTCGACCTTCGTTTACAGTCAGGGCGGATCAGGAGTCTTTGATTGGCTCGGGGAGGCACTGGTCGACGGCAAGCCTTTCCCACAGGTCCGGTTTCTCGGCGGATCCCGCATGATCCTCCAGCCCGGATTTGCGTGGATGACCGATCATGCGGGCCGTCTGTCCCCCAAGGCCCAGGAGTGGTTCAAACTTCCATCTTTGAAGGAAATCGTCTCACCCTCGAATTGGGTGCGACCGGAGCGGGTCATCGTCGCACTCAGTGCCAATGACTGGTGGGTGAGCGAGTCCGATCTGGTTCAGAAGTACCGTGAGCTCCTGGCTATTGCCCGGGGGGGTGATTTGAAACGCGAGTGTGTCCTCGCAGGGGTCGTGGGTGTGGATTCACGCTACAGCCATTCCCTGCGCCGAAAGGAAGACGCACCTTCGGTCACGGACCAGAATGTCCGTAAGCTTGTCCGGATGGGCAGGCTGGCGGCCGAAGCCGAGGGCTGTCACTTCATTGACCTCTCTGTCGTGCGCCCGAGTGAGCCGGATGGGCTTCACATTGGCGGCAAGTCGGCTCTTGAGGCGTACTTGCAGTTCAGATCCCAGTACCGGGCCCTCACTCCCGGACTTTGACTTCGAAAAGTTCGATCTCGAAAATGAGGTTCGAATTCGGTGGAATCGGTCCGACCCCACGTTCGCCATAGGCGAGTGCGGAGGGAATGTGGAGTTTGCGTTTTCCACCTTCTTTCATGCCGAGGACACCTTGATCCCATCCTTTGATCACTCGACCCGCGCCGAGGACGAAGTCGAAGGTCCTGCCCCGATCCACAGACGAATCGAACTTTCTGCCGTCCTCGAAAGTCCCCGTATAGTGAACTGTGACCAAAGCGCCTTTGACAGCCGTTTTTCCAGTTCCTTCGACCAAGTCGGTGATTTTCAGTTCAGTGCTCATGGTTTTCTCCTTCATGTGTTGAGTTGACGGACAGATTGGTTCAATCGTGAAAGACCGGCTCCGAGAACGTTCAGAACCACCGCGACGTTCCAGGCTAGAATGTGATCCGCCGGAAGCGATCCGATTCTTCCGAGTCCGACCATTGCAGCCACCAGGACCAATGCGAGCGCCATGTCGATCGAGTTCCCGAGATCCATGCGCTTCTCGGATGCCAGGGGGCGCTTGCGGAGCAACCATTCAGTGAGGCCGGTCAGAGTGCAGACCGGTAGGATTCGACGACGCTTCATGATGAGCGTGAGCAAGTTGCCCAGATTGATCACGGTATCGAGGGTGCCGAGGCCAATCAGAATCGGGTTACCCAGATGGAATCCCGTCACCCACTTGAATACACAGAATGGCAATCCGATCGTGAGGATCTCGGAAATATCCTTCATGATTGCTCCTCGCGGCTCCAGGCTTCCATGCCCCCTTTCAAGACCACAGCCGAAACTCCCGAGCTTGCGAGTTCAGCCTGGACCCGGTAAGCCATCATTCCCCTCCGGCAAAGCAGAAGTGGGATCTTTCCGTCCGGGAACTGGGGGATGGGTTCTTTGGTGCCGGGAGCGCCCCATACAGTCGCGCTGAATCCGGCAGGAAGCGGGTGGGCTTCACGCTCGGTTTCCGGTCTCAGATCGACGAGGATGTAACGTTCGCGAGTCTTTTGATAGTCTCCCACACTCAGACTGAGCACTTCCTCGTCCGAATCGACTGCAGTTGGTTTGGACCCGCATATCGGGCAGCCCGGATTTTTCTTCAGTCTATGCTCGAGTGTGGTGAAGGTTTTTCCGTCGATCGAAAGCAGGCGTGACCCGGCTGTCGAAACTCCGAGCAGAATCCGGATCGCCTCGAGAGCCTGGAGCGAACCGAAAGTGCCCACCACCGGGCCTACCACACCCTGATTCTCACAGGTTCCGATCTGTCCGTCTTTCAAGAGCGGATGAAGGCAGCGCATACAGCCGGAGTCCTCGCGACGGCTGTCGAGACTCATGATGCGTCCCTCCCATCCGCTGGCACTTGCGTAAATCCAGGGCTTGGAGCAGGCATGGGCCACGGAGTTGATGGTGGCCTTGCAATCCATCCGATCGCTTCCATCCAGAATCAAATGGAATTCGGGGAATAATTCCTTGGCCAGTGCCTCATCCAGCGCCCGAATCATGGGTTCCACCCGACACTCGGGATTGAGTGCTTCGATCCGCTCTTTGGCAACCTCGACCTTGAATCGACCGGCATCGGCGGTGGTGTAGAGGATCTGCCTGGAAAGATTGCTCACTTCGATGCGATCGGGGTCGACGAGGGTCAGGTGACCCACACCGGCCCCGGCGAGGTAGAGCAGCGCCGGTGAAGAAAGGCCTCCGGCTCCGATCACCAGGACTTTAGCCCGCGCGAGCTTGTTCTGTCCTTCTTGGCCCCAGTGTTCGAGCGGGAGGTGTCTTGAATAGCGTTTTTCCGATGGTTCACTCATGGGCATTCTCCAGCTTCCGGGAATTTTCGATTAGGGTGAAGATCAATGCGAAGACGAGCACATGAAGCAGATTGCTGGTTAGCACGATGAGACTCACTGATCCTGCGAGTAAAATCCATCCACCCTTGCCCTTCCTGATCAGAGGGGTGGCGAAGTTCAAGTGATGCAATCCGATCATCGTCAGAAGCAGGCATCCGATTCGTGGCTCCAACACCGGAACAAAACCTGTTCTGGCTGAGAGCCATGCCAAGAACCCGAGGAGGATCCCGAGCACTCCGTTCATGAGGGGGCCCTTAGCGCCTGAACGGACGTGGGCCGTGATCCCACCGGCCCCGTGACAAAAGGGGAGTCCGTGAAACAGTCCGCTCAGCAAATTGCCCACCCCGATCGAACTCATCAGACGGCGCTCGAGTCTCGATCCTGTTTCCTTGGTCTGTTCCGGAAAATAAGTTTGAAGTGCCAGGCGTGCTCCTGCAATCGAGTTTGCTGAGGTGAGGGCCAATTGCGGCAAGATCAATCCGGCAAGGATCGAACCTCTGATTCCATCCTGAATGTTGATCGACGCTGTTGACGGTTCACGGGCCCTCACACAGGCTTCAATAAAAGCCATAAGTGAGCCTATTCCCAAAAGTGGTAGCCCGGATTTCCGATCCAAAAAGAAAAAAGCAGCTACCGCCAAGATCATGAGCGTGAGTTCGACAGGTCCGAGAACTACATTGCGGAAACCTTGAATCACGAGCAGGACCCCTAGCGCGGTCTGGACGGAACGGATGACCGGCTCAGGAATGGGCAGGGGTGTTTTCCTGCATGCGGCCAGGACCAGAAAGAAGGCGCCGAGGAGCATGCCCGAGACGCGGATCTCCTCCGACCCCGCACCGAGGGCCACCGCTGCAATTGCAATGGATTTGAGTGGCTGGATTGAAACTGGCACCCTGAAAATCCAAAACGAGGCGAGCGAGGCAACACCAGCCGAACCCAGGAGTAAGGGAAGAGAATACCCGGGAACTTGAGCCAGCAAGATCACCAGGGGGAGCAATACCGGCAGATCCCCGAAGGCTCCGAGGAAGTCCCCCCATCCCGGCAGGAGGCTTCTCATTTGTGGTCTCCCCCTGAAGAGATCTCGAGCGTATGTCCGATCAGTGGAAGGACTGCCGATAGACTTTCGACCGATCCCTTGCGACTTCCGGGAAGGGCGAGGATCAGGGTTTTTTCGATCAGAACCGCTTCACTTCGACTGAGCCAGGCGTAGGGGGTGGAGCTTGCACCCGTGGATCGCATGAGTTCACCCATCCCGGGAATGCTCCTTCCCTTCAACCTCTTCAGAGTCTCCGGGGTGTGATCTCTCGGACCGAGACCAGTGCCGCCGGTGGTGACAATCAAGCGTGAACCCTTCCCGATCCAGGTGTTGAGCCTAGACAGCAGGAGCTCGGGTTCATCCGGAAGAAGTTCCCGATGCACTTGACTCACTCCGGCCGAAATAAGTAAGGACTCAAGTGCAGGACCTGAAGTGTCCTCGGCCTCTCCACGCGAACAACGGTCGGAAAGGGTGATTACCACTGCTTCAGGCAGCTGGAGTGTCGGTGGATTTTTCCTGGACTCAGGGTGGGGCTCTCCCCGTGGGTGCATCCATTGTCCCGATTTGCCCCCGATTTTTTCGATTAGGCGGATCTCGTCCAAATCCAAGGCCGGGTCGATGCCCTTTACCAGATCGTATACGCAGAGGAGGCAGGCTGTGACACCACTCAGAGCTTCCATCTCAACGCCGGTTTTGGCGTGCGCCACCACTTCGCATTCGACTCGAAGCCGATGGGGTTCAAACATGAACCTGAAACTCACGGCATCCACCGGGAGGGGATGGCAAAGGGGGAGGAGGTCAGGCGTCTTTTTGACCGCTGCAATTCCGGCAGCCTCAGCCAGGGCCAAAGCATTGCCTTTGGGGAGTTCTCCGCGCTCAATCCGACGCAGGGTTTCCGGTCGGGCTAGGAGACTTCCTGTGGCACGACAGATCCTGCGGGTGACGGGTTTTTCCCCGACATCGATCATGCGATAGGCGGATTTTCCCCCTGCTTTTCCTACTGTGGACACGGTTCCACCTTCCCCGAAAACCGGGCTTCCGTCTAGCGTGTTTTGTGGCATAGTTTGAGAGCATGTTAGTCGACTCCCGGGCCCGGAAATTCAGCTATTTGAGGTTGTCTTTGACCGAGGCATGCAACTTCTCCTGCCGGTACTGTTTGCCGGAGGGTTACGCTCCGCGTGATCCGGGGCTTCCGTCGGAGTTGAGCTTGGCAGAGGTCAGGAATCTGCTGCTCGGGTTCGAATCCGCCGGTTTCAGCAAGGTCCGCTTTACCGGGGGTGAACCCACCTTGCGGAAGGACCTGACCGAGATCATCGCGTTCGCCGCCTCGCTACCGGGATTTAAGTACCGCGCTCTTACCACTAACGGTTGGAACCTCAGACGAGAGGCTCCTGCATACCGGTTGGCCGGATTGCAGGGCCTGAATGTGAGCGTGGACAGCTTGGATGCGGACCGGTTCCGGAAGCTCACGGGGCGCGATCGATTGAACGAGATCCTTGATGGCATCGATCAGGCGCTCGGGCTCGGTTTCGATTCGATCAAGCTGAACGCGGTGTTGCACCGCGAACATGCTCGAGATGAACTTGATTTGTTTTTGAATTATGTGAAAACCCGTCCCGTCACAGTCCGTTTCATCGAGCTGATGAAGACCGGCAAGGGCGGGGCCTATCGTGAAGCCCACTACCTTTCGAGCGGCGAGATGCGCCTCGAGCTATTGAGGCAAGGCTGGCGTCCAGTGGAGCGTCCCGACTCGGGTGGACCGGCTCTCGAATTATCGCACCCGGAATTCCAAGGAAGGATCGGGCTCATTGCTCCTCATGCTGAAGGCTTTTGTTCGTCCTGTAATCGGCTTCGTGTCAGTTCGACAGGAGCACTCCGCTTGTGTCTCTTCGGAGATGGAAATCACGATCTCCGTGAATTTTTCCAATCCCCTGAAAAGGCCAGAGGCCTTCCCGAGCGCTTGGCAAATCTTCTACAGTTGAAGGCGCCTTCGCATCGGTTGCTCGAGGGCGATACCGGGAATCTCGGCGGTTTCTCGGAGATCGGGGGATAAATGATTCCTGCATCACGGGCACTCGAGATCCTTCAGCATTTGGCCGCATCCCGGAGAGTTCAAATCGAGCGTGTACCCTTGCACCGGGCATCGGGTCGGATTTTAGCCGAATCAGTTTTGGCCCGGGAGGATCTTCCGGCTTTCGACAATTCGGCAATGGACGGATACGCCGTACGCTCAAGGGATATTGACGCCTACGCCGGGGTTTTACCCGTGCTCAAGCGGTTGATTGCCGGGGATTTGGCTCATGCTGTGAGTGGAGTGGGAGCGGTTCAGATCATGACCGGGGCACCGATCCCTGCGGGTGGATTCGATACCATCGTGAAGGTCGAGGATACCGAATCACTCGATGTGAACGGGATCCCCTCCATTCGGGTGCTAAGTAGTCCCCGGGTCGGAGACCACATCCGGAAGCGTGGCACCGATTTCCGTTCAGGGGCTCAGGCCGGGACCTCCGGTCAAATCATCGATTCAGCCGCCCTGATGGCCTTCGCAGCTCTCGGGATTCACGAAGTTCCGGTCAGAGTCCAGCCCCGAATCAGGGTGTTGTCGACCGGTAATGAACTTCAGGATCCCGGAGATTTTCCGCTCCGGCCGGGCTGCATTTGGAATGCGACCGGACTCTTTTTGATGGAGTCCTTGCGAGCAGCGGGAGCGGAGGTCGAGTACCTCGGAATCGCAGGAGATGAGACCGAAGGCCGTTCCCGCGTCTTTGAGGCTGAACTGGCTCGGGCTTTGAAAGACCGCGTCGACGTTCTCATCACCACCGGGGCGGTTTCGATGGGAGTTCATGACTTCATTCCAAAGACGGTCATTGAATCGGGGGGAACCATCGCGTTTCACCGGATTGCCATCCGCCCCGGCAAGCCCCTTTTGGTTGCCGAGTTTCCGGCCCATGGCCCTACGGTTCTGATTGGCATTCCCGGGAATCCGATATCCAGTGCGGTCAGTTTCAATTTTTTTGTGAAACCCTATTTGCGTTCCATCCTCTCGCTCAAGGTTCCGGTGGAGGAGTGGGCGGAGCTTGCCGCGCCGATCGAAAAGCCTGAGGGACTCCGTTGTTTCCTTCGAGGTCGATGGAGTTCGGAGAAGAACGGAATCAGGCGGGTGGAAGCGCTTCCCGGGCAGGCTTCGTTCATGATTCACTCGCTCCTCGATGCCGAGGTCTGGATCGAGTTGCCCGAAGGGGGCCAGATTTTCTCAGAAGGATCCCGGGTGCGGATCCACACGATCCGGGGAGGGATGGCATGATCCGAGTCAGATTTTTCGGGGCACTGAGAAGATGTGCCGATCACGACGGTTTTTTCGAGTTACCGGTCGATGCGGGAGCGATATTGAGCGCGGGTGAGTTGAAGCGGATTTTGACGTCGGAGTTCGAGAAACGGGGCTTCCGGAATGATCTTGCCTTGGTTTCCGAGTCGGTGATCGCCGATGATGAGACGATTTTGCAGGACCATGAGCCGGTTC
This sequence comes from Bdellovibrionales bacterium, assembly GCA_947462765.1. Taxonomy (GTDB): domain Bacteria; phylum Bdellovibrionota; class UBA1018; order UBA1018; family CAIMNF01; genus CAIMNF01. Next base: position 58,619 of record CANHQK010000005.1, on the reverse strand, counting down.
AGGTCCGGGAGGGGCTGGCCGTCCTCCCCCCGGTTTGTGGAGGTTGAGCGTGAATCAATCCACCCCTCGCATTGAAATCCACCTCGGGCCCGAAACCATTGCCCAGAGCGCTCCTTCATCCGATCAGGAGACCGGTTTCGGAGCGAGCTGTGAGTTCACGGGACGGGTGCGTGCGATCAATTTCGGAAGAGCGGTCGAGTGCGTGCATTACGATGCTTTCGTACCCCTTGCACAAAAAGCACTTCAAAAGATCGCCACAGAGGCGCTTGAGGAGGCCGGAACTTCGGGGAGCGTCCGGATTGAGCATCGGACGGGGCCGGTCCGGGTGGGTGAACTGAGTGTCTGGATCCAGGTTCTGACACCGCACCGGGATGAGGCCTTCCGGGTGTGCAGGACGGTGATCGAGAGGCTCAAACACGAGGCTCCGATCTGGAAGAAAGAAGTTTACACGGATGGCGAAACCGAATGGCTGAAGGGTCATTCGCTGTGTGCCACAGGGAGAAATTCATGAGAAATGAAGTGGTGTTTTACCTGAATGGGAAGAGAACAACGTCTACGGGGAATGAATCCTCACTGATGCTCTCGGACCTGCTCCGCTATGAACGGGGACTCCCCGGGACCAAGGTCGTCTGTGCCGAGGGTGATTGCGGCGCCTGTACGGTGTTGGTCAGCCGGTTTCGCAATGGAAGACTCGGTGAGTACCGTTCCATCAATTCCTGCATCGCCCCCGTGTATTCGCTCGATCGCAGCCATCTGATCACGGTGGAGGGATTGAAGCGGGCGGATGAGCTCCATCCGGTTCAAGAGGCGATGGTGCGGGCTCAGGGCTCCCAGTGTGGCTATTGCACGCCCGGTTTCGTATGCTCTTTGGCCGGGATGGTGGACTCCGCCAAGAGAAAGGGTTCTGCCATTGATGCGAAGATGGTCCGGAATCACACGACCGGCAACCTTTGCCGGTGTACCGGCTATGAACCGATCTTGAATGCCGGCTGCTCGGTCGACCCCGGAAAAGTCCCGAACCTCGCGGCGCTTTATGATCATGCCCCGATGGAGGCTGAGTTCGCATCGCTCGAGGCCTCCCTTCTTACCGGAACTCCGGGTGCTCCCGTGTTCCTTCCGTCGACGCTGGCCGAGGCGCTCGAGATCCGGAACTCCCACCCCGGAGCGAAGATTGTTTCGGGAATGACCGACCTCGGAGTACTGACCAACAAAGGCAAGCTCGCTCCGGGTCCACGGATTGCACTCCATGGTGTCGAGGAATTGTACCAGTGGATCGAGGATTCCGCCGCCTTCCGGATCGGCGCACGGGTGAGTCTGTCTGATGTCGAGGATCTGCTTTCGGCTTCGTTCCCCGAGTTTTCCGATATGCTCAAGATCTTCGCCTCCCCCCAGATCAAGCATTCGGCCACACTGGCCGGTAACCTGATGAACGCCTCTCCGATCGGTGATTCGACGCCCTTTCTGAGAGTGGCTGATGTGACCTTGGTGCTGTCCCGGATCGGATCGTCAGGTCAGGTGGAGATGCGCGAGGTGGGGATTGATGCCTTCATCAAGGGGGGCTACAAGGAACTCGATTTTGCCGGAGATGAGATTCTGACTGCGATTCGCATTCCAAAAAGCGATCACCGCTATGCTCTCTTCAAGACCAGTACCCGCAAGGATCTCGATATTTCAACGGTGGCCTTTGCGGCACGGTACCGGATCCGCGAGGGTCGATTAGAGGGCGTTCGGTTCGCTCTCGGCGGAGTGGCAGCCAGTGTGGTGCGGATGCCGGATGAGGAGCGAATGTTGGAGGGAGAAACCATCGACTCGGATCTCTTTCGCCGTGCGGCCGATTCCGCACAGGCCCATGTGAAGCCCCTCAGTGATGTGCGCGGGTCCTCAAGTTTCAGGAAGGTGCTGGTCCGGAATCTGTTTTTGAAATTCGGAGATCGGATTCAGAGAGAAGCGGGATTGCCAGTGAGTGAGGTGTCGGTATGAGTATCGGTAAGAACTTTCCTCACGATTCGGCCCGCACCCATGTCTCGGGCGAGAGTGTGTTCGTGGATGATCGCGCGGAAGTGCGGGGCGAGGTCCATGTGGGCATTGTCGGGACCTCGATTGCTTGCGGGATCCTGACCGAAATCGACACCGGGGAAGCCCTCCGGGATCCCGATTGTCTCGGGGTTTACACGGCCAAGGATTTCCATGCCAAGAAGTGGGGCACCATCGTGCACGATCAGCCTTTTTTGGTGATCGATCGGATCGGTTACCATGGCGAACCCGCGGTGTTGATTGCATCGAAGACCCGGGATGCGGTCGAGCGGATCAAGAAGAAGGTCCGATTGAAAGAAGAGCCTCTTCCAGGGATTTTTTCGATCGATGAGGCGAAAGCACAAAACGCCGTTTTGCACCGGGCCCCGTCGCCTTTTCGTCAGGGGGATCCCGAGCAGGCCCTCGCTTCCGCCACCCATCGTCTGAAAGGGGTGTTCCGGGTCGGCGGTCAAGAACACTTCTACATGGAGTCGCAAGCGGCCATTGCTTATCCGCTCGAGAGCGGTCAGGTCGAGGTGCATTCCTCGTCCCAGCATCCGAGTGAGACCCAGAGGGTGGTGGCTGAGGCTCTCGGTCGGTCGTTTCATGAGGTGGTCTGTGTCGTGAAGCGGATGGGGGGCGGGTTCGGCGGGAAGGAATCGCAGGCGGCACCCATTGCAGCCTATGCGGCCCTGGTAGCCGATCGTCTCAAGCGCCCCGCGCGTATGGTCCTCACCAAGGACCAGGATATGATCATCACCGGCAAGCGTCACCCCTTTCAGAATGAGTACGAAGTCGGATTCGATACGGAGGGGCGGATTCTGGCTCTGAAGGTTCAGATCCAGTCAGACGGTGGGGCGTACACGGATCTCTCAGGCTCCATTCTCGAGCGGGCCATGTTCCATGCCGATGGAGCCTATTTCATTCCGAACGTGCACGTCGAGGGAGTCTGTTACCGGACCAACCATCACTCGCACACTGCGTTCCGCGGATTCGGAGGGCCACAAGGAACCATGACCATCGAAGCGATTCTCGAGGATATTGCCGCTGTGGTGGGCAAGGATGCAGCTGAGGTGAGGAGCCTCAATCTGTATCGGGGTGACCGGGTGCGGACCCCCTACGGCCAGCAGGTCGAGAACAATCTGTTGCCGGAGATCGAGAAGCGGCTGCGACTGAGCTCGGATTACGAGGTCCGGCTTCAGAAAATCCGTGAGCACAATGCGAAGAAAACGGGGACTTTGAAGGGAATCTCGCTCACTGCAACCAAGTTCGGGATCTCGTTTACTGCGCGGTTTTTGAACCAGGCCAATGCACTGGTGAATCTCCAGCTCGATGGCTCCGTGCAGGTCAGTACGGGGGCGACCGAGATGGGGCAGGGAGTGAATACCAAGATCGCCCAGATCGTGGCCCATGCTCTCGGTGTGCCGATGGAACGGGTGCGAGTCATGCCCACCTCGACCGAGAAGAATTCCAACACTTCACCTACAGCAGCTTCGAGCGGATCGGATTTGAACGGCATGGCCGCACTCCGGGCCGCCGAGCAGATCCGGTCTCGATTGATCGGTCTCGCGAAACTTAAGTTTCAAGGCGTGGTTTCGACCATGGAGCACGAGCTTGAAGTCATGATGGCGCCCCTCGATCCGGGATTTGAGTTTCTCGAAGGTCGAGTGCGCGAGCGTTCGACCGGAAAAGAGGTTCCGCTTCTGGAATTGATCCAGACTGCCTATCAGAATCGAATTTCCCTTTCTGGCTATGAACATTACAAAACGCCGGGACTCGGTTTTGACAAAGTCAAAGTCTCGGGAAAGGCCTTTGGCTATTTCACCCAAGGCATGGCAGTCAGCGAAGTGACCCTCGATGAGTACACGGGCGAGCTCAAGGTCGATCGTACCGATATTTTGATGGATCTCGGGCGTCCGCTCAATCCTGGAATCGATTCGGGTCAGGTGACCGGAGCCTTCATCCAGGGAATGGGATGGGTGACGAGCGAGCACCTCTATTATAACGGGCAACATGCCTTGGTTTCCCATTCGCCCACCACCTACAAGATCCCGAACGTACAAGACACCCCGAGGGATTTCCGCGTGGACTTCATTGAGAACGATGGCAATCCCGGAACGGTACACGGATCGAAGGCGGTCGGTGAACCCCCGTTTTTGCTCGGGACCAGTGTTTGGACGGCCATCAAACATGCGCTCTCATTCAGGAACGGTGGAAGGCCGGTGGAGATCGTTTCTCCTGCCACACCCGAGGTGATCCTGCTTGCGCTCGAAAAGGCCAAGGGAAGGAGCGTTCCTTGAACTTCGAAGAGTTTTGTACGCGGTTTTTGGAGCTCAAAACAGCGAGAACCCCGATGGTGGTGGTCACGATGACGGGCGAGCGGGGGCATGCACCCCAGGATGTCGGGGCACGCATGATTGCCGGTGTGGAGGGCTTGATCGCCGGGACCATCGGTGGCGGGAAGATCGAGCGAAAGTGCCTGGACACGGCCCGCGAGATGTTGCTCGATCCGGATTGCAGACAGGGACGCTCCGTGACCTGGAATCTCAAGCGTGACGTGGGGATGAGTTGCGGGGGCGAGGTGAGCCTGTTCTTCGAACCCTTCAAGCCCGAGGGCGAGTGGAAGATCGCACTCTTCGGTGCCGGGCACATTGTCCAGGAGCTCGCACCACTCTTGCTCCGTCTCGATTGCCGCCTGACGGTGACCGATCCGAGACCCGAGTGGACCGGTAAACTGACCTCGCATCCGAGGCTGACGGTGAATTGCGTTGCAGATATGACCTCGGTGATGGATGCCTTGCCGGATGAGACCTTCGTGGCCATGATCACCATGGGGCATTCGACCGATTATCCACTCCTCAGGCATGCCCTGAAGACCCGGACATTTCCCTACCTTGCGGTTTTGGGAAGCAAGGTGAAGCGGATCAAGATGGAAGCCGAATTGCGCGAGGAGGGACTGGCCCCGGACCGGGCAAAGGAGTTCTTATGCCCGATCGGCGAGGATTACGGCAAGAACGCGCCTTCTGAGATCGCGATCAGCATTGCTGCCGATCTTCTCAGGCACCGGCAGAGGGTTTTCGGGCCCAAAGCTTGAGCCGGTTCATGCCTCCGTCCGGATGCACGACCAGCCGGATTTCCTCGCAAATCACAGGCTCTGATAATTTCGCCCGGAAAGAGGTTCCGGCGTAATCCTTCACACGCGTGCGGGGAATCAGCAACTTCCAGTCTCCGGCAACCTTTCCGTAGACCTCGATCTCCCGGGGGTTGTTGTTCACGAAATACTTGAAGTCCATTTCAATCTCTTCGATGGGCCATGCCTGCCCGGGCTGCAGTCGTGCCTCCTCGAAGTGACCGGGCACACGACTCCGCGATGACTCGAGTCCATCGAACATATGGATGGGCGGGTAGGGTGAGATCATCCTGACCGCAGGACCGTAGTGCTCGTTTGAGGCCCGGAGCATCTTTCCACCGAAGGCAAGACAGGCGATGTCCACCCGTTCTCCCGGGGTGATGCGCGAGAGGTTCCGTTTGACCTCCTCTGGACCGGCTTCGTAATCCGGCGCAAGGGGCTTCTGTGGAGTCGGAATCGCATCCGGATACGGCTCACTCAAAGCCAAGGCGGACTCGAGGTAGTGCTTGGCCTCCGACTCAGGCAGGTCAGGTCCGTAAAGCCCGAGACGCGTGAATCCTCCGTCTGGAATCATCACGGCCCTGATTTGAGTGAATCGGGTATGCGGTTCGAGCGAGCGCACACGTTTGAGCGCGTGGCCATCGAGACTGACTTCAGGAACCAGAAGGATCCAAGGTTGCCGGGCGCTCACCCGGGCTTCGACACGGACCTTCGGAGCCTGATTTCCAAGATGAAACCGGGTGGAGAGAGACAGGTATGCGATCTGGGACGGTGCCTTCAGTTCGAAATCGGCAATATCCTCGGGAAGCGGGTTATGCCGGACTGACTCCCAACTGTCCATCACCTTGCCTTGGCGCCCGTAGAGTTCCGGATCGAAAACCGGTAAATACGGAGAAAGCAGATTTTCCACTCTGGCGAATCGGTCGTCTGTCACGCTCAAAACCCGCGCGCCGACACCGACATGGAACGCAGCCAGCGGATCCATCGGCCCGGGAGGATCGATGGGCTCGGCCCGGTCGGGAAGAAACGCTCTGAAAAGCAAATCCCGATAACCCCGGTTCACGATCTCTTCTTTGGGTATCGATTCGAGTTTTAACGAACTTTCGATCCGGCTTTCATCGACACCGGTGATATCGAAGTGGGGGATCAGGGTCCGGGCCACCGATGCGATAAAGGGAACACCGGAGTCATCCGCGTTGCAAAGGATCACGAAGCCTTTACCGGCATCGGGTCCGCGGTAGCAATGAAGCGACAGTGCGCGGAACCCGTCGTTGGCTCCTTGATGGATGGCAAAACGGTTTTCGCCCGCCTCGGCGACAAAGGTGCCGATCCCGCACTGGACTCCCATGAATTCGCGACTGGCAGCGTCCTTGTCCGAAAGCATCAAAACAGCCGTATCGCGATCGATTGGAGCCGGTCTTCCCGCATAGGCGTCCGATAGCCGGTTCAGAAAACGAAGCATCCCGGCAGCGGTCCCGACCGCACCTGCTGCAAAGGCAGGGAACCGGTAACGATGACCGGAAACCTCGCCTCCGTCATCGCGAAACCCGCTCGCATCGAGCTCGGGATTGTAGCCACTTTCGTCGAAACCGAGCTCACCTCCGGAGACAGAAAGGAGCCATTCTCGGGTGATTTCGTGGAGGGTTTTCCGCTCAAGACTTTCGACCAAATGCTCGAGTACCAGATACCCGCCACCCGAGTACTGGAATTGGGTTCCAGGAGGATGAAGCACCCCGACTTCAGGCTTCCAGTAGCCGGCTTTTCCTTCGAGGATGTCTCCTGCGGTCGGGCGCGGCTCATGAGCCGGAAGTCCGTTCACATAATGAAGATTGAGCGCACGGTGGTTCATGAGGTGCTTCACCGTCACCCCGTGTGCACCATCAGCCGGAGTGGAACCGATGGATCTCAGTCGGAATGACGAACCCGCTTCATCCAACAGGGTTTGAACGGGGGTATCGAGGGTGATTCCCCTCGAGCGCAAAAATGGAATGGAAAAGGCAGCGGCCAGAGTCTTGCTGAGCGAAGCGATTTCAAAGCGGGTCGAAGGGGTGACCGGATCTCCGGAACGATTCCGGGTTCCGAGACAAGCGACTCCGATCTGGCTTCCGTTCAGAGTGGCCGCGATTTGCACTCCCCGGATCCCCGCATTCTTACGTAGGGACTCGATGTTAGCGATCGGATCCTTCTCGAGGAGTCCCGCCAAACGCTTGCGGGTGATCTCGAAGAGTTCTTTCTTTGCGGTGAGGAATTCCGCATCAGTCGGGCGTTGAATACGCTCCTTCAGGAGTGTCAGCAATTCTCCCGCTGATTTACCCTTTGCTGAAACCAGAAACTTGAATCCATGGCGTTTCAGATACTCGGCACCGAGCAAACGAAGCTCGGCCCGGAGAGCCGGATCATCCGCCTGAACCTTGGCCTGTTCACCCCGGGCCCTCTCGTCGAGCGTGGCCGGAGTCTCACCGATGTCTCCATGAAAGGAGGCGGCTTCGAGCAACTCGTTCTGGTTCAGACCCAGAATCAAGGACTCGATCCGCTTCAGATCGAGGAACGGATCCCTTGAAACGGGCGAGGCGAAAGCCATCGTCCCGCACACGTCAAAGAGATCACTCATTCTTTCGACCTCTTTTCTCAGAACGTACTTCGAAGGCGCGTAACGTTTTGCAGTAGCCCAGGGATCCGGGGAGTTCCGGATCAGCTCCAGGGTGAACGGAAGCAGGAGCTCGCTTGCGAACTCGGGCGGATCCTCGGTCGTCATGAGCTGGATCATGAGTTGGAGGGCGATCGGGTACCACCGTTCGGTCCGGCTGTCCCATTTCACTTGGACAATTTTCTTGCCGTCAGAAAGATCCTTCCGGATGAACCGGTATTCTTCGTGAGCGATTTTGAGGAAGGTCTCGAGACTGACCCTTCCATGATGGATTTCATGCCAGACTTCCCAACGTGAGCGCTCGGCGGTGGCGAGGTCGTCCATCACGCGCACCGGTACGCCCCCGATGGTCGAAGGGAGCGCCACGCACCCGTTGCCCGAGAGCCAGTCCGTCAGGTACTGGAGGGCTTGGAAAACATTGTACCGCACTTCCTCGGGATCGTGATTCGGGATGAAGTCCGATTCCTTCAAGTCTGCGACAATGAGGGAGCGCGCGTAGCGTGGATCTTCGGGTTTCAGACCCTCGATATCCGGTTGATCGATGAAGGCGAGAATCTCATTCCGGTGTTCAGGTTCAAGCAATGAGGTCACCAAAGCCGGGAGCCATTCCGGACGGGATTTCCGCTGTTTCCAAGCCTCGACCATGGCGATTCCGATTCGTACAAAGTCCGGGTGCGCGACCCAGAAGCCGGAGAGGCCTCGCTTCATTTGGGTGATGACATCGCGGAAGTAACCCTTGAGCGTGATCTGGAAGGAGTGGCTCTTCAATTCGTTTTGGATCGGCAAAACTCCGTACATCCCCCCGATCTGGATGCCGCCCCGGGATCCGACCGTGCGGGTCAGAAGGTCGTGGGAGGCCTTGATGTATTTGATCACAATGTCCGGATCGGCTTTGACGGGAATCCGGTAGTTCGGATCGTTTTTCATCAAACGGGCGGTTGATGCCAGATAGTCGTGCCAACCCAGAGAGGCTCCGGCAAAGTAAGGATGGAGCGCATCCATGATCTCATGGGCGCGGAAAATGGCTCTCGGATTCTCAAGCACGATGAAAAGACGGATCGTACCCTTCCGGTAAGGGGATCCCCGATCGATCAAGAGGGATTCGGCCGTCTCGATCATGAGCTTGATGTAAGCCGCTTCCTCTTCGTTCTCGAGTTTAGGAACGTAGTAGTGCAGCGCTTTCGGATCCGCATGGTTTGCAAAGAGGTGGATTGCGAAATCGTACAAATGCAGGGGAATCGGCGAGCCATTCAGAAGCAAGAACGGGCAAGGGAGTGCGAGGCCCGGGAACCGCTTGATCGGAAGCGAGAGTCTTTCTGTTGCCAGACGATAGGATTTTCCATTACGGGGGTCGGTGTACTGAAGACTTCCGTCGAAGCAGGCCTTCAGGTGCTCTCCCGCTGCAACCAGATCCTGTCGAAGCGGAGTCTTCGAGTCTTCGTCATCGGCACCCCAGTAAGGTGTGATCGAGCTGTGCTTCAGGATCTCACTGATGATGGCAGGCTCATCCTTCAGGACCCGGTGAAAGGCATTCATGGCATTGATGGAGAGCTTCGGATCATCCGGAGGTCCGAAAAGAGTCACATGGTAGCCCTGCAGTTCCTCCGGGATCGGAGCCACGGGCTTGCCTTCGACCGGTTGGCAATAGTGAGGACCGTGGGGGCCGACCACAATCCTGCCCTTACCGTCTTTCTGTCCGATGACGGTTTTGTATTCCGGATCCAGCAAATCGATTTTGAGAGCGGTATTGAGTCCCACACAGGCAAGGGTCCGCTCATCGATGAACTTCCGGTCGATGACACGCTGATTCAGAATCCTTTCGAGAGGATCTCTCAATTTCCGGAACAACTCGCACACAAAGGCGAGGGATTCAGGGGACTCGAGACCGCCTCCTTGATCGAGCTCCATGAGACCGGGAACGCCGGCAACAGGCCGCCCTTGGGCCTTGAGCGTTTCAATCAACTGGGGGGAGAGAAAGGATTCGTAGGCGGTGATGGGCTTCATCAGGATCCTCGGTAGGTGGAATACCCGTAGGGGTTCAGGAGCAGGGGGATGTGGTATTTTCTCGAAGTATCCGTGATTTCGAATGCAACGGGGACATCGAGGAAAAACGGCTTCAGGCCGGAACGGGAGTAGTGGTCTTCGATTCCGAATCGGATCCGGTACTGACCTGCCAGGTAGGGAACATCGAATACGAATCTTCCGTCTGAGTTGGTCTCACCTGACGCAAGAAGAGCCCAGTTTCCGTTCTGAATCGTGTCGAGATGGACCTTCACGCCGCTTGCGGGAAATCCTTTGCTGGTGTCGAGAATGTGGGTGCTGATCATGTCCGTCTCATTTCTTGAATGAGAAATCGGCCACTGCCTCTTTCCCTTCGCTGATGGTGACTTCGAGAGTTTTCGAGCCGAACACCTCATGCCAGGCTTCGATCTTGTATTTTCCGGGTGGCAAGCCGCCTATCGAGTAGGATCCCGAGGCATCACTGATCGCGAACCAGGGGTGGTCCATCACCGCAATGGAGGCACTCATCCACGGGTGAACGCTGCACTCCGACTCGATGACGATTTCCGGTTTGGTGAAGACCTTCGTGACTTTATCCCCTTTATTTGGCATGGCCACATTGAAGTTCTCGTTCGACTTGCTCCGGGACTTCACATTGTGAAAGGTCGGATCGCTATTGAGAAAATCCACCGCTTGTCCGACCCGGACCGCAATCACCCGGGGCTCGTACTGGCAATCCACCTGATCGAGGATTACGGGAGTGGTCGGAGCCGGAGGGATCGGTTTTCCTTCTTGTCCGGAAATCACCCGGACGAGGACGTTCTTGATCTTTCCGTTTTCGATCTGGATGTCATTGGAATAAATGACGGGTTTATTCTTCGGATTGCAGACCGCCGGAAGAGAGAGCTTCTCTGGCTCAGGAGCCAACCCCTCGAGCGAGATCACGCCCCGAATGCTGCCGACCGGGCCTGCAGGCGTAGCGGTGGCAGACACCGTTGCAGCTGGAGCGGGAGGCGGCGTCGATTCCGTGTATCCGGTGTTTTCGCGGGTCAGAAACATCACCGCCAGAATCAGAATAGCCCCGATGGCTCCGAAGAGCTTGGATCTGGCGGGATTCGACAGGCGGACCACGAAGAACTCACGGATGGCGGCGCCTGCCGCACTGATGGCAATCAGAATTTGCCAATTGTAGGGGTTTCCGTAGGTGTTCGGAAAGTGATTCGAAAGCATGATGAAGATTACGGGTAGGGTGAGGTAGGTGTTGTGGGTCGAACGGTTTTTGGCATTCTTTCCCCACTCCTGGTTCACCGGTTCACCTCGCTTCGAGGCCTCGACCATCTTGACCTGACGGGGAATGATCCTGAGGAAGACATTCGCCGTCATCCAGGTCCCGACCATGCCCCCGATGTGGATGTAAGCGGCCCGACCCGAAAGGGTATGACAGAGGAGGTAAACCATTCCCCCGAACCAAAGGAGGGTCAGGATGTGCCCGGTGATCGGGCTTTTCTTGGTGAGTGAGGACTCCCACAGAAAATCATAAAAGAACCAGGATCCGACGAGGGAGCCGATCGAAAGGGCGATCGCCTGACCGTAGGTGATCTTGGAGACTGAGGAATCGAGCAAAAAAGTTCCCGACCCGGCGTAAAAAATCATCGCCAGGAGAAAGATCCCGGACATCCAGGTCCAGTACGACTCCCATTTGAACCAATGGAGATCCTTCGGAACTTTGGTGGGTCCCATCAGGAGCTTTTCAACGTGGTAAAAGCCACCTCCGTGGACCATCCAGAGTTCCCCGACATGGCCTTCGTGCTGGGCCTCCGGATTCCGGACAAAACTCCGGTCGAGCCACATGAAAAAGATCGAGGTCCCGATCCAGGTGATGCCGACGGTGATGTGCACCCAACGCCCCAGCAGGAGGAGCCATTCAAAAAGATCCTGATTCACGTTGTTCCCCTTTTTGAAGGACTCTAGCAGAAAACCCTCCCTCTGCCAGTAAAAAGCGTTTAATATTGGACAGATATGACCAAAAAGCCCTTGCTTCGTTTTCATCTGGGGACCCTCTTGAATCCGCTCTCCGACCTCGAATGTGAGCTGGTCCGGGAGGGAGTCTTGGCGGTGGATGCCCGAACCGGAAAAATCCACGGGATCCATGATTTGGCGGGGGCACGGGCCCGATATGGCAAGGTCTTCGGAGGCAGAGCGGTGATCGACCATGGCTCGGCCCTGCTGATCCCCGGCTTCTTTGACCTCCATTTCCATTGGGTACAGGATGAGGTCCGTGTGATGCCAAAGGCCTCCCTTTTGACCTGGCTCAAAAAGTACACTTTTCCCACAGAGATGCGCTTTGCCGACCCCGCATACTCACGGAAGCGCGCGAAAGAGTTTTTCTTGAAGCTTCGCGGCTCCGGAACCCAAGGGGGAGCCATCTACAGCTCGATCCATGAAACCGCGATCCGGAGCGCCTTCCGTGAAGTGAAGGGGCATTTTGTGATCGGAAACGTGCTCATGAACATGGAGTCGCCCCCCGAACTCACGGTGGGGGAAGAAGAGTCGCTCCGGCTGGTCCGGAAACTCCTGAAACAATACGGCACCCGCTATGCCCTGACTCCCCGTTTTGCCATCACCACGACTCCGAAGGTGATGAAAGAGGGGGCCCGGCTGGCCGATACAGCTCGGGCTTTCAAGCAGACTCATTTGTCGGAGACTCCCGGAGAGATCGAGTTCGTGCTGTCGCAATACCGGAAAATACCTGGTTTTGAGAAGGTCAGGACCTACACCGAGATCTATCAAAAGGCCGGAATGCTCGGGCCCCGCTCGATCATGGGCCACGGGATTCATCTGTCTGCGGCCGAACTTCGTCTTTTAGCGCGCACCCGCACTGCAATCGCTCACTGTCCGACCTCGAATGCTCCGGTCAAAGATCTCGGACTGGGCTCGGGACTGTTCGACTTCCGCCGCACGGAAAAAGCAGGCGTGCGCTGGGCGCTCGGCTCCGACATCGGAGGAGGTCCATTCCTGTCGATGTTCGATGTGATGGAAAGTTTTGTCCGTCAGAACCGGAAAGCAGACGTGAAGGGCGCGACCCGCGTGAAGGCCCTGTTCCGTGCGACTCTGGCTGGAGCTGCGATTCTCGGACTCGATCGGATCACCGGGAATTTCAAGGCCAGTAAGGAAGCCAATTTCATGGTGGTACCGGTGTCGGATCGCGTGCTTGCCGGACGGAACGCCGAGGAAATCCTCGAACGCCTCCATGCCGGTGTGCGACGCCGGAGCGCCTTCGACACTCTGGTTGCCTCTTCTTGGATCAAAGGTCGATGTGTGTCCCGAGCTCGATCACCTGGTCCGGCGGGAGCTTGAAGTAGTCGGTCGCATTTCGCGCATTGCGGGACAGGAACGAGAAGATCCCCTGTTGGAAGCGATTCATCTCGCCGCTCTCCTGCTCGACGAAGGTCTCGTGTCCGAGTACATAGACCAGTTCTTTCAGATTGGCATTCATCTCGAGCTTGAGGAGCGCCTTTTCCATGATCGATGGAATGTCCGGCATCTCCATGTAACCGTAGCGGACGAGCACCCGATGAAATCCTTTACCCAGGGTTTGCACCTCGACTCGGTCATCCTCGCATTTACCGCCCCTGCAAAAGTAGGGAACTGTCTCGGAGGTGACCGTGAGCAAGAGGATGTTGGCGTGGAGCGTATGGAAGCGCCTCACCATCCGGAGCACCACGGGGGGGACGCCGTTCGGATCGGAGGCGAGGAACACACCGATGCCCGGAATGCGGTAGGGGACTTCTTTTTCGAGATTGTCCAAGAATGCATCGAGCGGCTCGGCGCTTCGCATGAAGTGACGCGCGAGGAGGCTCCTTCCAACCCTCCAGAGCCACATGACGAGGAAGAAGAAAATGCCGATGAAAACAGGAATCCACCCGCCATCAAAAAACTTGAATGCGGTCGCCGTCAAGAAGTGAAGGTCAATGGTCAGAAACACCGCTAGAAAAAGCCACGAATAAAGCGGGTTCCACTTCCACTTGTGGCGGGTGACCTGAAAGAACACAATCGAAGTGATCGTCATCGTTCCTGTCACCGCCAGTCCGTATGCGGCTGCAAGCTTTGTGGAAGCCTGGAAAATGACCACCAGGGCAATACAAAGAACTGCGAGAACCAGATTAATAAAAGGAACATAGATTTGTCCCTCGCCATGTTCGGATGTGTGTTTGACCGTGAGCCTGGGAAAATATCCGAGACGGATGGCCTGGGAAGTCAGTGAAAAAGCGCCCGTGATCATAGCCTGGGACGCGATGACCGTCGCCAGGGTCGCCAAAATGACCATGGGATAGAGCAGAGAGTTCGGAACCATCTCGTAAAAGGGATTGTTGGCCGATTCGGGATGAGCGATCAGAAAAGCGGCTTGGCCGAAATAGTTGAGCAAGAGACAGGGAAAAACAATGAACAGCCAGGCTTTACGGATCGGGACTCTTCCAAAATGGCCCATGTCTCCGTACAATGCCTCCCCCCCGGTCACCGCAAGTACGACTGACCCGAGAGTCCTGAAAGAATGAAGCCCGTTATCCCGCAAAAATTCGATCGCGTATCCCGGAGAAACGGCTCGAAGAATGCGCGGCGCATCGAACAGGTGCATGATTCCCAAGGCACCGAGGCAGAGGAACCAGACCATCATGATGGGGCCGAATGCATTCCCAATTTTTTCGGTTCCGTTTTTCTGGAAGTAGAACAAGCCGACCAGGATCGAGACGGTCAGAGGAACCACATAAGGTTCGAAAGTAGGGGAGATCAGCTTCAATCCCTCGACGGCGGATAGGACCGAGATCGCCGGTGTGATCACGCCGTCACCGAACAGCAAGGAAGCGGCGATAATCACTAGAATTGCAGTGAAACCCACTTTCCCGGGGGCTCGCATTTTCACTGATTCAGGAAGCAGGGCGAGCAGAGCCATGGATCCGCCCTCGCCCCGGTTATCCGCTCGCATCACAAAGACCACGTACTTGATCGTGATCACCATCATCAGGGCCCAAAAGATGAGCGACATCAATCCCATCAGATTCGCCTCAACTGAGGCAGGAATTCCGTGAACCGGGTTCACACATTCTTGAATGGTGTAGAGCGGGCTGGTTCCGATGTCTCCAAACACGACGCCGAGTGCGCCGAGAAGCATGAGCATGGAATTGGATTTTTTTGTAGAATCACCGATGGTTGCCATGATTCGGCCACCATAACCGAAGCTCAAGGAGACGGCATTAAAAATTGAGTATTCGGACAGCGGGGCTCCGGGTCTGATTCGGCGTCAAGAGGCGGGGCCCCGGGGGTGAGCCCGGATCCCCGTAAGGTGGGATGGTCTTGATGGAAACAGATGGGTTGGGACAGTCGAATCCAATGAAGGATCCGACCCAGGGGACAGGCCGTCGAACCGGTCCCGGAGCCCCGCGGTCACATATCGGGACTCTGGCGCAACGGGTCATCACGACCGGCCTGCCGGGGCTCCGAATATCGAATCATGGGTGTTTTCCTCCTGCGCTTTGAAGAACGAGGCGGGAGTCCGAGTTGAGTTCAAGGCTCTCAGGAAGGTAGCCCGTATAGACCACGCTTTCTTGTGAGATCCGACTCACCTCGAGGCGAACTTTTTTCCAGATACCGCCCCGATTGGAAACTTTTAGAATGAGCGCGGCTTTCGGATGTTCCAAGGGCCCGGTCATCACCACGACCCGATTGAGGGCGCGGTCCGGCAGGACTTCGTACAGTCGCCCCGAGTGCTCCACATGGTTTTGAACGCTCAGGATCGTCGGTCCGGCAGCGACCGGCATGGGCCGGCAGGCGAGGAGCAGGAGCAGGGTGCTGGCTTTCAGGCAATCGATCCACATATCCGGTGTATCGCAAGATCAGTGCCACGCCCTTTTCAAATAAGCAGGGAGGAGGCCCCCCGGACCGGGAATGCCGGGGGGCGTTTCTCCTCTTCAGTGAGCACTCATGCCCGACTCGCTTGCAGGGAGTGAGGAGGCTTCTTCATCCATCCCCGGTTCAGGCTCGTTAGCGCTCACCAGACCGTACTCGCGTTCCTTCCGGTAAAGCGTCCGGCGGTTGATGCCCAGGATATTCGATGCCTTGTCTTTCCGGCCTGCGGTTTTCTCGAGAATGAGCTTGATGTAGCGTTCCTCAAGCTTTTCGATCGTCGGGAAATCGCGAGTGGCATCGCCGAAAAATCCCTCCGGACTCACCAGTTCATGTGTCGGCAAGTCGGCCTCATCGACCAAGGAGTCCCCGCATAGGACCACTGCGCGTTCGACCACGTTCTCAAGTTCCCGAACATTACCTTCCCATCTGAGGCGGAGCAATTTTTGAATCGCCCGCTTGGTAAAGCCTTTCACACGGGCCTGGTTGGCTGCCGCATATTTTTTCAGAAAATGCTCGGCAAGCAATGGAATATCTTCAGGCCGATGGCGGAGTGGCGGGATCTGGATGGGAATCACGGAGAGACGATAAAATAGGTCGTCCCGGAAGCGTCCGTCCTTCATGGCTGCCCGTAGGTCCTTGTGGGTCGCCGCAATGATCCGGACATTCACGTCGATGGCGGTATTCTCGCCGACCGCACGAATCTTACGCTCCTGGATCACCCGCAGGAGTTTTGATTGCAAGAGGACATTCATGTCTCCGATCTCGTCGAGGAAAATAGTCCCTCCATTGGCCTCTTCAAAAAGACCTCGTTTTCTTTGAATCGCGCCCGTGAAGGATCCCTTCGCATGCCCGAACAGTTCCGACTCCAGCAGATTCTCGGGAATAGCCGTACAATTGATGGCAACGAATGGCTTGTTGGCACGCGGTCCGCTCCGGTGGATGGCCTGAGCGATCATTTCTTTCCCGGTTCCGGATTCGCCGGTGATCAGGACATTCGATGAGGCTCCCGATACGCGCTCCACGAGATCAAAGATCGCCTTCATGTTCTGGCTCTTTCCGATCACATTACCGTAGGACCAGGTCTTCCGGACTTCCTGACGGAGCACGGTGTTGTCTTGCTGGAGCTTCCGGAATTCGATCGCCCGTTCCGTGACGGTGTTCAGTTCCGCGAGTTTGAAGGGTTTGGTGATGTAATGAAAGGCGCCTTTTTGCATCGCCTCGATGGCTGTTTCGATCGTTCCGAATCCGGTGGCGAGGACAACGGGGATCTCGGGTCTTAATTGTTTCAGTTGCGAGGTGAGCTCGATCCCGTCCATACCGGGCATTTTGATATCGGAGAGGATCAGGTCGATCTCCCCATCCTCTTCGTTGCTCGCCAAGGGGCCTCCCTCGGAGAGTGCTGCCAGTGCCGACGCTCCGTCGGCAAAGCAATGTGTTTTGTGTCCCTGGTCTGTGAAAACATCGGAGAGCAATGTCCGCATTTCAGGTTCGTCGTCTATGATCACAATCGAGTAGATGTTGGTTTCGTTTTGCATGGTGCGGAGGAATACTTTTTTTTTGCGATGAAAAGAAGCAAAAACAAGCTGTGTCACATTATTTTCTGAGGATGGAGAAATTGAAGATTACTTCAAGGTTTAAATTCGTTGTATAGAAAATCTTCTTTCACTCTTTGCAAAGATATTGGTATGAATCAGCGCATGATGATTCGTCAGAACATCCTCGTCCTGGGGTTCAATCCTGAAGAGCAAAACAGACTGGTGGAGTTGTTGTCTTCCAGTGAGTCGGATTGTCCCTTCTGTGTCTGGATCGAGCCCGGTACGGAGAATCCGGACCTGGTGCTGGAACGCTTCCGGCCCGGGATGACACCTTTCTCGCGTATGCACCAGGTCCCGGTTCTGGGACTGGTGTGGAGAGAGGATGCAAACAAGATTCAGCATGATTTCGTGTACCAGGATGTACTGCTGTGGGAGACACTGAGCGCTGACTGGCTTGCAGTCTCGGTTCGTCGGGTGATTGAAAGATTCTTACGGGAGAGTGAAAGGCGGGATACGGAGACCCGTCTCATTGTCCGTGAAAGACTTGCCTCGGTAGGACTTTTCGCCTCGAGCATCGCCCATGAGATCGGAACCCCGCTCGGAGTGATTCGCGGTAAGGCCGAATTCCAATTGCTGAAGCACCAGGATGATCCCCGCTATGTGAGGGATCTCAATGTCATGATCCAGCAGGTGGATCGGATTGCCCGCTACGTTCGGAGTGTGGTTGATCTCGGGGCCGGATCCTCCAGTCGGGGTTGGGTGACGGTCAGTCTTTGCTCCATTATGGCCGAGGTGCTTGCATTGATGGAGCCCGCACTGGTGGCGTCGGGCATATCGGTGAGTCTGAGCGGACGTGAGTGGGGTCCGGGTGCAGTGAATGTTGAGCCCGAGGCTTTCCGCCAGGTGCTCTTCGAGCTTTTTTCAAATTCGATTCATGCGATTGACGCTGGAATCAAGAGAGGCCTGATTCAGGAGGGACGCATCCGCGCCTCGTATCGGCATCATTCCGGGCGGGTGGAGTGTGTTTTTGAGGATAACGGAGTGGGGATGAGTCCGGAAGAACTCGAGGGAGTGTTTCATCCGTTCCGCTCCAATAAGGGGTTTGGAGAAGGCTGGGGCCTCGGCTTGTCGATCAGCTATCGCTTGATCGAAAGCTGGAACGGGACACTGGGAGTCGAAAGTCAACCGGGAGCCGGAACCCGGGTGGTCTTTTCACTCCCCGAGGCGTCGATTCAGGTGCGTTCGCAGGTCGAGCAGGCTTTGCCGGGTCCCTGAAAGTTGTTCTTCGGTGCTCACGATTCGTTTGACGTGTGATTCCCCGTAGCCGATCAGCCAGGTGAGGAAGTGGTGCTTGTCCATTCCCGGCCCGCTGAGAACACAGTAGCGGTGGCGTTCCATGTGGCGGAGCATCTCGATGTAGGTCTTCAATTTATGAATCGGTGATTGATTCACTCTTCTGTAGTGATGCTCGACCGGATGTCCGATATCCCCCGGAATTTCAAGGAGTACGGCCTCGGTGGTTCCGATCCAGAGAAGCAGTGAGATGAGACGATGATCCGGTGATGCGAGAATCTCAGAAGTGCGTGACATGACCAGCATCCGGAAAAGCAAGGATCGGGCCAGGCTGGAGTCAAATGCAGTTGGGCTCATCCGCTACACCGGATGTTCATTGGACGGATTATCCCGATCACCTGAGTTCCAGTCCCTTTTTCAAGAAGGCCGTTCCCCAGAGTTCCAGCAATCGTTTCCTGACTTCCTCGGGCACACGGGTTCCCGCGCTGCCGGTGTAGCCGGCAATCACACTCCGTTCGAGCTTCCGGTAGCAGAGATCCGAACGCGGGGTATGGGGTAGTGCGTGGATGCATGCTTCATACAGTCGTTCATGAAGGGTCTCTTGGTGTCTCGGGGTTAGGACCTCGAAGGCGCTTCCCAGGAGGAAGAGTGCCTCAGCCCTCTGCTCCATTCGGAGATTCTCTTTCAAGGTTCCGTAAAGCTCTGCCACTGCCCGCCAATACCAGACCAGACTTGAACGATCCGTCGGTGATTCCTGGAGGGCTTTCGCTTTTCGCAGGTGCGATCGAGCTGTTTTTAATTGGGTGGTTCCGTTCTTCTTTGGCTTCGAGAAGCCCTCCCGTTTCCAGGTATCGAGATCGCGGATCCACCCGGCCAGGTCTGTTTTCAGGTAGCGGGGGAGGTCATCCCGCTCGAGCAAGGGGCGAATGACCTGGACCACCCGCTCGGGAGAACCGGAGGTCCCGATCTCGAGAGACAGGAGTTCGTAGAGAGCATCCTCGAGCGTCAGGGTCAGATCGGGAACGGTTCCGGGCCGGGTGATCACCCTCTTGAATTCCTCGTAAGCTTTTTCTGCTAGACCCGCACTCCTCAAATAGCGTCCCCGGTCGATGGGGTTCCATGCCGACAAGTCCGTCTCCTGGATTCTGGGTGTGACGGGTGATTTGGGTCCATTGGCTGCATGGCACTCTAGACAGGTAGCGCTCAGGGTTCGGAAGACTCCCCTCGCGTAAGAGGTCTGACCGAGTTTCCATGCGGAAGTCATCTGATCTGCCTGTTCCGGGAGAGCCTCTCCCAGGATCGGGAGGAGTTGTCCCATTCCGTTATCCTCGGTCCGAGCCGTGATCCGGTGGGCCAGGCTTGAAAAACGTTCCATGCGAACCTCGACTCGCTGGTGCTGGGGAGATCCCGGGAAAGGAAGATCTTTGGCCAAATCAGTATTCAGATTCAACAGGATGCTGTGAAGTTCATTCATTCGGTTTTTCAGTGTCTCGCCACCCTGGGCAAGGGAGGCTCGGGGGAGGATCATTGAGAGAAGGACCAAAAGCGGAGTCAGGTGGTTCATCCCTTTTCTGGGTTCAGGAAGTGTGCCGACTGCTGGCTTGAACCTTGCTTCCTACCGGTGCATGGATGAGTCCCCGCAGAATCGAATCATGCAGTTGAGTGAGGTGTCCCGAACGGATCTTTTGCGGGTCGGAGGCAAAGCGGCGAATCTGGGTGAATTGGTAAGGTTGCTGAAGGGCAGAATCCGAGTGCCGGATGGATTCGTGCTCACTCTGAGTGCCTACCGTGAGTTCATCAGTAAAAACGGGATCGATCTAATTCTGAGTCGCCACTTCCCGGCTGGTCGGAGCCTGGATGCCACAAAGATCGAATCCATTTCTCAGGAGATCCGAGAGGCATTCGCCAAAAGTCACTGGCCGGAGAATCTGGCCACAGAGGTTCTGAGTGCCTACGCCCGATTGAATGCAGGGCGTGTTGGCCGGAGGGACGTCGCGGTTCGGAGCAGTGCAAGCTCAGAGGATCTGCCCACTGCTAGTTTCGCCGGACAGCTGGATTCGTTTCTCAATGTCGAAGGGGATGATTCCCTGCTCGAACACATCCGGGAGTGTTTTGCATCCAATTATACGGCCCGAGTGATCAGCTACCGCGACAGCCGGAAAATTCCGCAGATTGGGGCCGGGTGTTCGGTCATTGTCCAGGAAATGGTGCGATCGGATCTGGCTTCCGCAGGGGTGGCATTCACCCTAGACCCTGAATCGGGTCATGAGGGGGTCATCCTGATCAATTCAGCGCTCGGCTTGGGGGAGTTGCTGGTTCAGGGCGAGGTCATCCCGGATGAATTCGTGGTTCACAAAGAACGCCTCAAGAGGGGCTTCAAGCCGTTGATGAAAAGAGAGCTCGGCTCGAAAGAGCTCAGCCTGGTGTACGATCCGTTTCATCCGGATCGTACCCTGCGGGTCAGGGTCGCGGAGGAGGAGCGTCATCGATATTCTCTCCAGGATGATGAGGTCCTTGAGTTGGCCCGTGCCTGCTTGCAGGTGGAGGACCATTACTCGGAGGGTAGCCTCCGCCGAAGACCGATGGACATCGAGTGGGCAAAGGACGGATTGAACGGTCGCATTTTTCTGGTTCAGGCCCGCCCGGAAACGGTTCATTCGGTTCGTCCCTCGCCCGGTAAACGCCCTTCATTCAGACTAGAGGTCATGGGAAGTCCCCGTCCGATCCTCACGGGCCGTGGAGTGGGAGACCGCATCGCCTCGGGAAGAGTGCGGCGGATCCGCGAGGTCAAAGACCTCGGATCCTTCCAGGCGGGAGAGATTCTGGTGGCCCATCGAACCGATCCGGATTGGGAGCCGGCGATGAAGATTGCCTCGGCGGTCATCACGGCAAGCGGAGGAAGGACTTGTCATGCAGCGATCGTAGCCAGGGAAATCGGCATTCCCGGTGTGGTCGGTGTCGGAGCGGGAATCGAAATCTTGCAGGATGGCGCTGAGGTCACGGTGTCTTCTGCTGAAGGCGAGGAGGGAAGAGTCTATCCTGGAACCGTGGCTGTTCACCAGGTACCCGTGCCGGATGTGTCACTGACAGGGATGAGGACCCGCTTGCTCATGAACATTTCCCGTCCGGGTGATGCGCTATCCTGGTCTCTTCTGCCAAGTGGCGGTGTCGGACTACTGCGGATGGAGTTCATGATTGCATCTGAGATCCGGATTCATCCCCTGGCATTACTGAACCTTCGAAGCATCAGGAGTGAGGACACCCGTCGCAGGATCGAAGCACTGACCCGCGGTATCGAAGACAAGCAAGAAGTCTTCGTCCGTAAGATCTCCGAGGGGGTTGCCTCGATTTGCGGTGCGTTTTATCCGCGGCCGGTGGTGGTCCGATTCAGTGATTTCAAAAGCAATGAATATGCGAATCTGATCGGGGGTGATGAGTTCGAGATCCGGGAGGAGAATCCGATGCTCGGGCTCCGTGGGGCGGCCAGGTACTCCCATCCGGTTTACCGGGAGGCCTTCGCACTTGAGTGTCGGGCCATCCGTACGGTGAGGGACACCATGGGCTTCGACAACCTGAGTGTCATGATTCCTTTCGTTCGGACCCTTGCAGATGCCGATGCCGCACTGGAGATCATGGAACAGGCAGGCTTGAAAAGGGGTGAAAACGGGCTCCGGTTCTGGATGATGTGCGAGGTCCCCGCGAATGTGTTTTCCATGAATGAATTCGGCGAGCGTTTTGACGGGATCTCGATCGGATCGAATGATCTGACCCAATTGATGCTCGGAATCGATCGGGACTCCTCGGCTGTGGCCCCATTGTTTGATGAACGACATCCGGCGGTCCGGATGATGATCTCTTTTGCCATACGGGAAGCCAAACAGTACGGAATGCAGACATCCCTTTGTGGGCAAGCCCCGTCGGACTATCCCGAGTTCGCCCGTTTTCTAGTGGATGAGGGGATCGATAGCATCTCTCTCAGTCCCGATGCCCTGCTGAAAGTCGCCACCGTGGTCTCCGAACAGGAGAAAAGGAGTGCTGTGCATGTCTCGATTCCCGATGCGGATTCTTCTCGCTCTCGATCCCTTTGAAAAACACTCGAAGCCTCACGAGTCCGAGATCCAGGATCTCAAGCGTTGGTTTGCAGACTCGGGGTCCACTCTCGAAGCGGTCCACGTCATTCAGTGGGATCCGGAATCCTCGGATGCAGCCGAGCGTTACAAGAAATCCTACGACCGTCTGACTGGATTGATCGAGGACTGGGGAATGAGTGGGTGGGTCACTCCCTCGGTTCTCCAGGATCGCTTCGGTGGCCGCGAGGGTGCGGTCGACACTCTGGTGGCCCATATCGAGATGAAGTCGGTTGATCTGGTCTTGGTAGCCTCCCGGGGGCGTCGCTGGATGAGCCGGATGATTCTCGGCAGTTTTTCCGAGCGTTTGCTGGTCGAATCCCCCGTACCGGTTTTGTTTCTCGGGACCCGCCCGGTCGTCACCGAGCTCCCGCCGATCCTGTTATTCCCCACAGATTTCTCGCCTGCCTCAAAGGCGGCTTTTTCGGTGTTTGTGGCACAGGTAAAACCCCTGGATGCCGAGATATTACTGCTGCATGTGGAACAGTATCCGGGTTTGATCACCGGATACGGACTAACGGGAGTCGGAGCCTATCTTCCGGAGGTGTATTGGAAAATCCAGAAAGAATCCTCGATTTCAGAGGGGGAGACCTGGGTGGAGTATGCCAGGAACAACGGTGTTCGTGCCAGATTTCTCCTGGAGGAGTGCGGGAGCAATCCCGAATCTGTGATCCTGAAGATCGCTGTCGAGCAGGGAGTCCGGCTGATTGGCGTCGCCTCGGTCAGATCGGAACTTGATAAGCTGGTGCTCGGGAGCATTTCGACGCGCTTGTTTCGCTGGTCCCAGATGAATGTCTGGGCCCTCGGTCCGAGAGCCTACGGAGTCATCCTGGCTCAAAGGTCGACTGGACCGTCACTCGAGGCCCCGTCCCCTCCGCCAGGATGAACCCCAACCTGGCCCCGGATTTGCTTCATCTTCAGCAAAAGGAGTAACCTATGAAAACACTGCCCTCATTGTTCGAAAGAAGCCTGGGTTCAACCGTTTCGCGGAGTCCGTTCAGGAGTCTCATGAATCTCCAGCGGAGGATGGATCAATTGATGAACGAGTCGTTTCCGGAAGCCTGGAGTGAGTCTTCCCTGGAAGCTGGATTCGAGCCCCTTTGCGATGTCGAGGAGTTTCCCGCTCACTATCAGTTCAGTTTCGATCTCCCCGGGATCAAAAAAGAGAATCTGAGTATCGAGATTACCGCGGATAACGAATTGAAAGTGAAGGGCGAGAGAAAAGCCGAAAAAGAAACCAAGAGTGCCTCAGTCCAACAACGTGAGCGGATGTGGGGCGCGTTCGAGCGGTCTTTTCTTTTGCCTAAATCCGTGAAAGCCGATCAGATCGAAGCCCAATATCGAGATGGAGTGCTGCAGGTGATGGTCCCGAAGTCCGAGCCGACCCAGTCGAAGCAGATCAAAATCACGGAAGGCAAGATCGGTCTAGCTGGTGAGAAACACTGAACCCGGCATGCGGGGCCGGCGCCGCTTTCCGCTACTCCTGGTGCTCTTGGTCCTCTGGTGGTTGTTGTTCACCCCCGGTAGGAATCTGAGCCGGATCGGAGACCATACTCTTCCCTACAGCGCGTTTCTCGACGAGCTTGAACAGGGGAGAGTCACTTCGGTCGTAGTCCGCGAGGATCGGATTGAAGGAACGCGCTGGGCCCCGCCATTCCTGCTCGCGCGCGGGTTCAGAACCACTCGAATCGAGGACCCCACCCTGATTGAGCGTCTTCGCTCGGGCGGAGTCCGTTTCGACTCAGTGGTAGGGGAGGGATGGATCCAGGAGACTTTTTCCTGGGTCCTCCCGCTCCTTTTCATGGCAGGGTTCTGGTGGTGGATGCTGAGGGGGATCGGTCGTGGCCAAACTCAGATGGGAACCATCGGGCGAGCCAAAGCCAGGGTGTACGTGGAGCGCGATCTGCCGGTCAGGTTTCAAGATGTGGCCGGGGTCGATGAGGCCAAGGTCGAACTTCGCGAAGTAGTCGAGTTCCTGAAGGACCCCGTCCGTTACGGCCGCTTGGGTGGACGGATGCCGAAGGGCTTGCTCCTGGTGGGGCCACCCGGGACCGGCAAGACTCTTTTGGCCCGTGCTGTAGCAGGGGAGGCCGAAGTTCCTTTCTTTTCCATAAACGGGTCTGAATTTGTCGAGTTGTTCGTCGGTCTCGGAGCCGCCCGTGTGAGGGATCTGTTCGAGCAGGCCCGGAAGGCCGCTCCCTGCATCATTTTCATCGATGAGATGGATGCATTGGGAAAAGCGCGCGGGCTCGGGATCATTTCGGGAGGAGCCAATGATGAGAAAGAGCAGACGCTCAACCAGCTCCTGGCTGAACTCGACGGTTTCGATCCGAGTGGCGGGATCGTTCTTCTGGCGGCCACCAACCGTCCGGAGATCCTCGATCCGGCCTTGCTCCGGTCGGGACGCTTTGATCGGCAGATCCTGATCGACATGCCCGACCGGAAAGGACGTGAGGATATTCTGCTGATCCATCTCAGAAAGGTGAATCATTCAGATCAGGTCGAAGCCAAAGTGCTTGCTGGATTGACCGCTGGTTTTTCGGGTGCGGACCTCGCAAATCTGGTGAATGAGGCGGCCCTCATCGCCACCCGGCGGGGAGCCAATCAGGTTGAGCCCCCTGATTTCACCTCGGCTGTCGAAAGAATGGTGGGAGGACTCGAGAGAAAGAGTCGTGTCCTCGTGCCCGAAGAGAAGAAAAGAGTGGCCATCCATGAGATGGGACATGCCACGGTCTCATTCGCCCTCGACCGGGGTAAGGCCGTTCACAAGGTGAGCATCATTCCAAGAGGTATTGGTGCACTTGGCTACACGATGAGACGACCGATGGAGGATAGGACATTGATCGCTCAATCCGAGCTCGAACATCAGATCGCGGTCCTGCTCGGCGGGCGGGCTGCCGAGCTTCTCCACTTCAAGGATTCATCGACCGGGGCGGCTGATGACCTCATGAAAGCCACTGAGATCGCCAGGGCCATGGTCGAGCGTTACGGCATGGGTAGCGACCTCGGTCCGGCCTCATGGGTTCATGATGCCGCACCCCCGATTCCGCTCCGGGAATGGAACGGGCCATCTATCCATAGCGAGGAATTCCGAAAGCGAATTGATGAGGAGACCCTCCGGATTCTCGAGCATGCCTATGGTCTTGCTGTCCGGACCCTCCGCCACCATGAGCGGTTCGTCGAGGTGGGGGTGATCGGGCTGCTCGAAAAAGAGAGTCTGGACGAATCCGAACTGAACGCACTCTGGGCGAGTCATGGCGAGCCGGAGTCAGTCACCCCGCAAGGCCTCGATCGGATGAAGACGGGCAGCACGACGCGCAGGCCAGATCCCGAAGGCCATCCCCACGAGGCTTGAAAACCAGAAGGCCCCGAGCACGCCGGGAATCGATATCGAAGTGACCCAGCCCGCGAACTCCGAGATGACAAAAGAGATGATCACTCCGAGGCAGATACCGATCATCCCTCCGAGCACTCCAATCGTGGCTGCCTCGATCAGAAATTGGATCAAAATGTCATGAGAAGTAGCACCGATCGCTTTTCGAAGGCCGATCTCCCGGGTACGCTCGGTCACGGAGACTAGCATGATGTTCATGATTCCGATTCCTCCCACCACGAGAGCGATACTGGCGATCGCGATCAGCAGGGTCCCGAGAGTTTTGCTGGTCTGGCTCAGGGCATTTTGGATGTCGGCCATATTGAAGATCCGGAAGGCCTCCTCGGTCTGGGACTTCGGGATTTCATGGCGGTCGTAGAGCAGATTCCTGAGTTGGCTCTGGGCCTCAGCCATGTCGGCCCCTTTTACGATTTCGACCTCAATCAGGTCGACCCACTGTTTTCCGAATACACGGAACATGGCGGCGTTCAGTGGCAGATGGATCTGATCGTCCCGGTCGCCGAAACTGCTCGCACCTTTTTCAGGAAGCAGTCCGATCACACGGACCGGCATGCGGTTCAGTTTCATGGTCTTTCCTACAGGGTTCTCGGAACCGAACAGGTTCCTTGAAACCGTAAGACCGATGACCGCAACCAGGGCACGATCTCGGTTTTCGTCTTCCGTGAAATAGCGTCCGATCAATGGCTCGACCGCATGCATCCGGGCATAGCCGGGTGTCACGCCATAGACCTGGGTGGCTGCGTTTTTTTCCTGCCAGGCAACCCGTTGACCGTTTCCGACCACCACGGAGGTTGCACTCTTCACCATGGGCAGAACTTCGGCTATGGCCCGGGCGTCCTCGCGAGTCAGTTTGAGCCAGTCGCTTTCAGTGGTGACCCCACCCACGCGGACTGCCGCTGGTCTGACCGAGATGAGGTTGGATCCTAAAGATGACAGTTGGGCTTCAATGGACTCGCGAGCGCCCTTCCCGATTGCAAGCATGGCAATCACAGCAGCGACACCGATCAGAACCCCGAGGGTCGAGAGCACGGTTCTGAGAGGGTGGGCGACCAAGGTGTGGAAAGCTTGGCGGATGAGTTCGAAGTAAGGTCCTGAGACAGGCGCCATGGAGAATCGACTCGAGAGCGCAGGGGCGAGAACAGGTTCACTTGAGGGAATGGGCGGGGCCTCACGACTCTTGTCATTTGCAATTCGTCCATCCATCACCGAGATGACTCGATTGGCCGAATTGGCCACATTCGGATCGTGAGTGATCAGAATGACTGTGATGCCCTCACGATTGAGTGCCTTCAGCAGGGCGAGGATCTCGTTCGAGCTCTTGCTGTCGAGATTCCCGGTGGGTTCGTCCGCAAGGATGATCCGGGGACGGTTGACGAGTGCGCGGGCTATGGCAACCCGTTGTTGCTGTCCGCCGGAGAGCTGAGACGGTCGGTGATCCAGCCGGTCCTCGAGTCCCACCTTGACGAGGAGCTCCCGGGCAGGACCCAGGTCAGGAGTGCGCAGCGAATAGAGCAAAGGAAGTGCCACATTTTCCAAAGCGCTCAAGCGCGGTAGGAGTTGGAATTGCTGGAACACGAAGCCGAGCTCCCTGCGTCGGGCCTCGGCCGACTCCTGTTCTTTCATTTGGGCGGTCTCGACTCCTTCGAGACAGTAGCTCCCGGAGTCCGGTCGATCGAGAAGACCGAGGACATTCATGAGCGTTGACTTTCCCGAGCCTGAGGGTCCTGTGATGGCTACGAATTCACCCGCTGAGATCTCGAGTGAGATTCCTTTCAGAATCTCCACCCGTTCGTCTCCGAGGGGAAAGCTTTTTTTGATATCCACTAACCGGATCAACGGTTCCACGATGGGGCCTCTCAATGGCGCCTTCCGCCCATCGGGCTGAAGGGATTGGTGGGCTGCGATTTCCGGTTCGAATCGATCGGTTTCAGATCGGGAACCAGCAAGATCTCTCCCGGTTCGACTCCGCTCAGAATGACTGTTTTCCTCTCACTACTGGGACCAGCTTTCACGGGATGACAGGGTTCCAGGCCGGTGGATTTTTTACGAATGCAGGCGGTTCCATTCTCGGACTGTAGAGCCTCATTCGGCACCTGGAGCGCATCAGGGAGTTCTTGTAGAACGAATCTCACAGTTGCGGTCATGCCGGAGAGCATGTGAGAAGGAACCCGGTCCGGCAGGACATCGACCACATAGCTGGTGACATTGTTCACGGTCCTCGAGTCGAAGCCACGATGGACCACTCTGGCTTCGAGCACCTCGTTAGGATAGGCATCGAGAATCACCTGTGCATGCTGTCCGACACTGACTTTCGAGATCGATGTCTCGTCGACCTGGGCTTTGACGGTGAGTCGGTTCGACATCACGAGCAGGGTATCCCCCGCATTGAAGGATTGCCCCGGCTCCAGGTTGCGGAGAATGATCATGCCTCGTATGGGAGCATAGACCGGAGTCGGGCGGTAGTATTGCTCCCACTGTGCCAACTCCGCTTCACCCTCGGCCCGGGCGGAGTCGAGTAGGGCGGCACGCTCGGTCGTGCTGACCCAGGCGAGCACAGCTCCTGCGGCTACGGTTTGTCCTTCACGGACCAGGATCTTCTCGATTCGACCGCCGATCGGAGGGCGAATGGCGAGACGGTTCTCCGGAGCGACCGCTCCGGTCGAAAGGATCATTTCAGTGAAGGCCCCTTTCTCGACTTTTGCTTCATGGAAAGTCTTTTCGCCCGGACTGCTCCGCCAGAAAAGCCGGTACAAGAGGAGTGATCCCACTGCCAATCCGATTCCGGTGATCAGCCAGATTTTGTATTTTCCGGACTTCTTCATGGAAGGTCTCCTTTGCCCCGGCTCTGCATCCAGGCGCTTTCCGCGATGATCCGGTCTCTTTTGCTGATCAGGGCGGTCTTTTGGCGGTTGATCAGATCGGTTTCGATGATGTCCCACTGTTCGAACATGAGGATTCCATTATTGTAGCGCTTCCTGGAGATGGTGGCACGGACCGTAGCCGCTTCGAGAGTGGTGAGATCCACCCTCCACTTCTCCACTGACTGCTGGAACGAGAACAGATTTTGCCGGAGCTCGTTTAAGATGTCGAAGTCGGTCGCCTGAAGATCCGCGGTGGCGGCACGCTCTAGAGCAGAACGAGCGCGGACTTCACGGAATGTTGAGAGTCCGCTGAACAGCGGGATGGTCAGGCTGAGACCGAGGTTCCACTGGCGGTTTTCCCCGGGAAGGGGGCGGTCACTGCGATTTGAAGTACTTCCGGTAAGGTCCAGACTGGGAAGGAATCCGCTCCATGATCCACTCGCTTGCGCTTCCGCCAGCTCTTGTTGGGCCTTCCGGATGCGGTGTAGCGGGGTCTCCATCAGAAAATCGGCGGCATTGAGACCTTCCGGAGGGGTTTGGACCGGAACTTCTCCGGTCGGTTCGATGTCAAAAGAATCCTCACCCAGGACGTGAGCCAGTTGTTGGGATGCGATCACCGCTTGATCGCGAGCCACGCGAGTTTCGAACACGGCTTGCTCGAGGAGCGCTTTCGAAAGCAAGTAGGAACCTTTGTTCTCCCTGCCGTTCTCGTAGAGTGCTCTCACCAAACGCTCATTCTGAGCCCTTCTCTCACGGATTTTCTCGGCCAAATCACGGTTCTCACGTGCGTAGCGATACTGGGCATAGGCCTTTCTGAGCAGAAAGCTCACGCGAGCCCGGGTTTGATCCAGAGTCGCTTCCGCTACTGCCCTGCGTGCTCTGGCCTGACGGATCGAAGCGAAGTCGCGAAGGCCAGAAAACAGATTCATCCGGAGCTGGGCATTCAACCCATGAAGCGGGTCGCCGTAAATCGAGGCAGGAGATTGCCGGCTAGCCGATAAGCCTGCAGAGAGTTCCGGAAAAAACGGTGAGTAGGCACCCGCAACGGACTCCTCGGCTGAACGGAGGTTCTCTTGTGCACTGCCAAGCTCGGGGTTTTTTTGCGCCACGATACGGACACAGTCTTCATAAGTGAGATCTCTGGCGTGGACATCCGTAATCCGGAGAGTGATCCAGAGAGTGAGCCAGACCAAAAACATGATTTGACTCTAGCATTGACCGGGGGCGTCGAGTTAAAGTTTTCTTCATGAATAAGACATTGGAAACCAGACTTCATGACTCTTTGGTGGAGATCATCCGGAAGACATCAGCCGAGCTGCCGGACGATGTGTTCGAGGCGATTGAAAAGGGGCGCGAGGCCGAACAGGCCGGATCTTCAGCCGCCTATGCGATGAACATCATCTGTGACAACGTGGATATCGCCAAACGCAAGTCCCAGCCGCTCTGCCAGGATACCGGTACAGTCTTGTTTTACATTCATTTTCCGATGAAGACTGATTACGAAAAGCTTCAAAAATTGATTAAGAAAGCCGTGGTTTCCGCCACCAAGAAGGGCTACCTCCGTCAGAACAGTGTGGATTCCATCACCGGTAAAAACAGCGGAAACAACATCGGGCCCGGCGCTCCCGTGATCCACGCAGAGCCCTGGAAGAAAGATCATTTTGAAATCAAGCTCATGCTGAAAGGAGGCGGGTGTGAGAACGTCGGCGCTCAGTACAGTCTTCCTGACTCGCGTGTCGGGGCGGGGCGTGACCTCAAAGGCGTAGAGAAGTGCATCCTCGATGCCGTTCAGAATGCCCAAGGCAAGGGCTGCGGTCCTGGGATTCTGGGAGTGGCGATCGGCGGTGACCGTGGTACCGGTTACGCCGCTTCGAAAGAGGAGTTTTTGAGAAAGCTCGGTGACCGGAATCGGAATCCGGAACTGGCGGCACTCGAAGAGCGTATCACCCGTGAGGCGAATGAACTCGGGATCGGTCCGATGGGTTTTGGCGGGAAAACCACCTTGCTTGCCACAAAGATCACCGCGCTCAATCGGGTCCCGGCTTCATTTTTTGTCAGCGTTTCTTACATGTGTTGGGCCTTCCGTCGTCAGGGCGCCAAGGTGAGTAATAAAGGGGAGATTCAGAAATGGCTGTACTAGAACGTGAGGGCGGGGCGATTCAGTTGACCGCGCCGTTTACCGAGGAAAAAATCCGGAGTCTCAAAGTAGGCGACATGGTGGAGATCACCGGCTTGCTCTTGACGGGTCGGGATGCGGTACACAAGTGGTTGCACGATGGCAATGAACCCCCGGTTAAGGAGGTCGATCTCAAGAATTCGATCATTTACCATTGCGGACCCGTGATGATGAAAAAGGGCAAGAACTGGGTGGCGACCGCCGCCGGTCCCACCACTTCGATCCGCGAGGAGCCCTATCAGGCGGGGATCATCGAGAAGTTCGGCTTGAAAGCCGTGATCGGAAAAGGCGGAATGGGCGAAAAAACCCGAGAAGCCTGCAAGAAGTTCGGGTGTGTTTATTTGCATGCAGTAGGTGGGGCGGCTCAGGTCCTGGCCGAACGAATCCGGGCTGTAGAGGGGGTTTACGGACTTGAAACCTTCGGAAGCCCGGAGGCGATCTGGAAACTCAGAGTGGAAAAGTTTCCTGTCGTGGTCACAATCGATGCTCACGGGAATTCATTACATAAGGAAGTAGAAGCATCTTCTTCGAGCAAGCTCGGTGAGATCGTCGGAAAAATCGGAAAGTGAATGGGTAAGCTCGACGGTAAGAAAGCTCTGGTGTTGTGTGCTTCGGGTGGGATCGGATTCGGCATCGCCTCGGAGTTGCTCAATGAAGGGGCACGGGTGGCCGTTACCGGTCGTACAGCCGAGCGTTTGCTGGAGGCGAGGAGCCTCATGCCGATCGAGGAGACGGTTCAGGTCGATCATTCGTTTCCGGGCTCAACCCGTCCGGCAGTCGAAAAACTGATCGAGAAATGGGGCGGACTCGACATCCTCGTGCTCCATTCACCCGCTCCGGTGAAAGGGTATGTCGAGTACCTGAAGCCCGAGGACTGGAAAGACGGATTCCAGAAATTGTATCTGGCCCCCCTTGAGGCGCTACAGGCGTCGCTTCCGGCGCTTAAGAGCTCGGTTTCTCCCCGGGTGATCTTCGTGCTGTCTACAGCAGCGCGAGAGCCGATTCCGGGGCTTCCTATTTCGAGTTCCTTGCGAGCCGGACTCGCTTCTCTCACTAAGTCGCTGTCCCGGGAACTGGCGTCCGAACAGATTACGGTCAATGCCATCTTACCGGGATATACCCGCACTGGAGATCCGTTGATCACCGGTGGTTCAAGCCATATCGAGCAGACTGTTCCACTGAAAAGGCTGGCTGAGCCGTTCGAACACGGAAAGCTGGCTGCTTTTCTCGCAGCGCCTGAATCCGCTTACATCACGGGCCAGGTAATTGCGGTCGATGGCGGTTTGATCCGGGCTTGATTCCGCTCGGATCGTTACCAATGTGCCGTCCGGAACGGCGCGAGGGGTGTTCCGGTTAGGTCTTCAAAAAACTTCCGGAGATCGTCCGGCAAGTCGGCCTCGAAGGCCATGACCTTTCCAGTGGAGGGATGGCGGAATCGGAGTCCGGCTGCATGGAGAGCGTGTCGGGGAATCAGGAGTCGTGCTTGGATTTCCGCGTATGTCGTGGACACTGGCCCTGGGATCTCAAAGGGGGCATCCTCATCCGAGTCACCCTCCGGGTAAGCGCCAGTCTCCAAAACATCCGATTCGGACCCGCTCGTATCCTCGCTTTCAACCGGGTCGGGTGAGACCTCCGATCGAAGATCTTCGCGATTGCCATCCAGAAGGGTCAAGACGTCCTCTTCGGGAATTCCATACACCTTGTCACCGACCAGGGGATAGCCAGCGATTTCCGCATGGACCCGGATCTGGTGCTGGCGACCGGTTCTCGGGAAGCAGGCCATCAGAGTGAATTCACCCTGGGTACCCTTGCGGGACTCGACCCTCTCGAATCGGGTTTCAGATGGAAGACCTCCCGATTCGACAGGTAAGGCGACCATTTTGAGGCCGATTCGACCTTTTGGGTTTTTTCCGATCGGAGTTTCGACCGTGAAATGACTCTGTTCGGGGCGACCCCGGACGATCGCCAAGTAGTACTTTTCGGTTTCCCGGTTCCGGAATTGCGAGGTCAACGCATTGCAGGCTTCTTTGGTCTTGGCGAGTAGAAGCACCCCGCTGGTTTCCTTGTCAATGCGGTGCACGAGATAGTACTTGCGCTCGCTTGCCAAGTCCACCTTGAAGCCATCGGTTTTCAGGTGGATGAGCAGGGTGTTGAAGAAGAATCGTCCTGCAGGGTGCACAGGCAGGCGGGGCGGCTTGCTGATGACGAGAATCTCTTCATCCTGATAAAGGACCTTGTAGTTGAAGTCGACTTCCGGCTCGGGTCTTCGGATGGATAAAACTTGCACGATGTCGCCTGGTTGAAGGGCAAAGCTCGCCTTGATTTTTCCAAGGGTCTGATGACGGGCATGTTCACGGAGAACGGTGACTGCTCCCGAGTCGATCGCGCGCTTCAATTGCTCCCTGGAGCGCCGAGTGTAACGGTCCATGAGGAACCGGTCCAGGCGGATTCCCGCCTGATTCGGTCCGACGGAATGGGTGACCCGGTATTCCGTCCCGGTGATTTTCTTCGTGGTGTCACTCATTAGGAAAATTTCTTTACCATAAAAAGATTTGCTAATTCCACCTTTGTTCCTTACCCTCTTCAGCATCAGGGATGAGAGGGGGAAATATGATTCATCCATTACTGGTAGCAATGATTGCTACATCAGCAGTAGTGTCCGGTTCCGCTAATGCCGCTTTTCAGGTGGTTCCGGCTTCTAAAGCATACATGCAACTCGAGCGGGCGTCTTCGCCTGAGGCAGCTGCCAGGCATTTTCTGGTGAGGTTGGCCTCCGAACTGGGTCTCCGGGACGATCTCTCGGACCTGGCGTTTGAGTCGGTCACCCCGACCCCGGCCGGGTTCTCGGTGCGTTTCCAGCAGATGTCGAATGGTCTACCGGTCGACGGCGCCAATCTGGTTCTGACCCTTTCGAAGGACTTGCAGGTCCTCGGTTATGTGAGTGACTACATCGGGTCGGCCAATGGTTACGGACTAGAGTATTTTTCCAAGCAGAATTTCCAGCTGACCGAAGAAAATGCACTCGATCGGGCTTTCGAAGTTCTCCAGATGAGGTCCTCTCCGACCCGGCTTGAGACGTCGAAGATCATGATGATGGTCTCCGGTTCGCTTCGCTCGGTTTACAAGATCCAGTTGGCATCTCCGAATGATCGCCTCTACGCGTGGGAGATCCTGGTGGATGCGATGGATGGTCGGATCCACCGGTCACGCGATCTTTCGGTTCATGTCCGTCCTCACGGGCGTGGTCCGGTGGCTGCTAAAGTTTTCGATCCGAATCCGACGATCAAGTCGGGTAAATCCGCTCAAGGGATCGATGCCAACAATGCCCACAATCCATTCTTCGAGTCGGCTCTGACTCAGGTGACGATCGATAACCTTGACCAGAAGAACGGCAAGTATGTTCTTTCGGGTCCGAATGTGGTGATTGTGGATTCTGAGAATCCTAAGAATCCCGAGTGCACCTTCGGTGACCGGATCGATCTGAAGCGCAATGATGCCTGCTTTGATGGCGTCAACGTGTATTACCATATCGACAAGAACCTGAAGTATTTGAATGGCAAGCTCGGATTCAATGCCAAGCCGATCAAGTACAAAGGCGGGATCAAAGTGGATCCTCATGGATTGAATGGGGATGATAACTCTCACTACAGCCCGTTCTCGGACGAGTTGGCGTTCGGCCAAGGCGGGGTGGACGATGCTCAGGATCATGACGTGATCATCCACGAGCTCGGTCATGCGCTCCATTCCTGGTTCACGAAGGGGCACCTTTCTCAGGTAGAAGGGCTCAGTGAGGGTACCGGGGATTACTGGGCGGCATCTTACTCGCGGACGTTCATGAAGCCCGGGCATATTGCGTACAATTGGACGTTTTCCTTCGACGGGCACAATGAATTCTGGCCCGGTCGTGTGACGAATGTGGCGGCGAAGTATCCGGAGGGAGCTCGCGGGTCGATCCATACGGCAGGCCAATTGTGGGCTACGGTGTGTGTGGAGATTCTCGAGACGATTGGTAAAGAGAAGGCTGATAAGCTGTTTTGGACGGCGATTGCGAGCTTGAACGAGCGTTCGGGCCAGGCGGACGCTGCGAAGGCTTATGTGGTGGCGGCTCGGCAGTTGTATCCGCAGGATGTGCAGGCGGTGGTGGGCAGGTTCAAGGCTAGGGGTTTCCCCGTTAACTGACCCCTTTCCCTGTTGGTCTGAATTAGAGGGATCGCTTTTTTGGCCTGGTTTTTGTGGAAGAGGTATCCATGAAACCAGGCTGCCCTCGTTTTAAAGACCATCCTTCTTCAAATCATAGTCCGGAAAATGGATCCGTGATCTCTTATGGGACGTTCTTTCGTGCCAACGATAGCCGACATATCAGACGTTTCAAATGTAGGATTTGCGGGCTGAGCTTTTCTCAGAGTACCGGGACGGCTAGGTACAGGCAGAAAAAACGTAGAATCATTACCCCGCTGTATCGGATGATGGCCTCTACGGTCTCGCAAAGAAGGGCCGCACGGCTTCTCGGTGTTGATAAAAAGACCGTGGTGCGTTACTTCCGATTCATCGCACGGCAGTGTTCGGAGAGGGAGCTACGGCGGCTGAATGTCTACAAACAGCATCCGATCTCAAAGGTTCAATTCGATGATTTGGAAACCTCTGAACACTCTAAGTTGAAACCGCTCAGTGTGGCGTTGGCCGTTGATCCCAGTACGCGTAAAATTCTTGGATTTCACGTTTCACGGATGCCTGCCCGGGGCCTTCAAGCCAAGATTGCATTGAGGAAGTATGGAAAGAGATCGGATGAACGACGGAAGGGGTGGGGCTCACTGTTCCGGGATTTGAGACCCCTAGTCCGGGGCGATGCCGAGTTTTTGTCCGACCAGAACCCTCATTACCCCTTCTTCCTAAAGAAGTACTTTCCATTTTCCCGACATGAAACAACTCCTGGTGGTAGAGGAGCCGTGACAGGGCAGGGAGAGTTGAAACAATTGGTATATGACCCTCTCTTCGCGCTGAATCACACCTTCGCCATGATGAGAGCAAATATGAATCGCTTACTCAGAAGGACCTGGTGCACAACAAAGACCATTCAAGGGCTAAGAGATCACCTCGCAATATATGTCGATTATCACAATCAGGTTTTGACAAACGGTTAATGGGAGCGACCAACAGTCAAAGGGGTCAGTTAGAGCGGGACATCAGGAAACCAATCACTTCCTTGGCTCCATCCACCCCATACCCAAACTTCTTCTGCATATTCTGAATCGTCAACGTCGCCAGCTTCGAGCCCTCCGACGTCGGCTCCTCATGGTCCGTACCGAACTGTTTGAGCGCAGTATGCATCTTTTGAAGCAGAGCCTTCTGGCTCTCGTAAAAGTGCTTCTCCATTTTCACGCGCATCTCGGGAAACACCTTGAAGTAATCCATCTGCTCATTCGGATGATCGAGCGCCCAAGCACCGATCTGCGTGATCAGGTTCCTCCGGAACTGGGTCCGGGCCTCTTCCTCGGTCGGAGCTCCGACAATCATCTCAAACTCTTTCAAAAGAGCCTGATCGGGTTCCTCATAGCCACCTGTAATCGGATTCTTGATCCGCTCTTTCTTGAGGAGAGACGACAAATGCCCGATATACCGACGCATGAAATCGCCCCACTGGCGCGTATCATAAAGGCCCAGGCACTCACGGACCTCCCGGTCCACCAGTTGCGCATACTCATCCAAGACCACATCGATGAACTTCTCATGGTCATGGTACTGATCCACGGGGTCCTGCCGGAGGAACTCGTACTCAGTGATCCGCTTCACGAATTTCTTCAGCTCCTGGATCACCGCCAAGGGGGATAGTGTCTTGAACTGGGGATTTTGTGCGGCATCAATCAGGAGTGATTTCAGTTCTCTCGCCGAGGCGCCTGTTCGCCCCTCGTAGTACGGTACGTTGGCATACTCTTCTTCGATTCGGGCCAACGAGGCTTTCAGGTGCTTGCGCTCCTCTGCCGAAACTCTTTCGGGAAGTTCACCATTCTCATAGAGCTTTAACTTCTCAAGCGGGGTCAGACGTTCGACCACTTTGGACAGTTCCTCCGAATAGTGGTCATGGTGGGGACGTTTCAACCGAGTCAAGACGGACCACATGGCAATCGTCCATGCCGTATGTGGGGTCACTGGCTTATTGCCGGCAATCGAGGAAAGCATCGGCCCGTAGACCTGTTGCTCCTCCGATAGCCTGAGTAAGTAGGGGACCTTCACGAGTTCAATCCTGCCCTTGAAACTGCTGAAGTCAGGGTATTCCTTGAATGCGTCGAGCTGGAGCTCATTTGAAGATCCGATGAAAACCGTGTCGAGATGGAGGATGCTGCCCCCGACATTGACCTTGGCCGTCTCACAGGCGGTCAACAGGTACTTATAGCTGTCGAGCGGGCGTTTCAGGAGGTCGTTGTAATCGATGATGCCACGATTCGCCTCGGCCAGATCACCGCTAATCGAAAACAGATTGATACCCTGCAAGCTGGCCGGAAGCTGTGACAAGGACCGGTTCATGGTCAGTTGCTGATAATGGGCATCGACATGCATCTGGGGTTCGACCGTGATCAGTCCAGTCCGGTAAATGCGCGATAAGGTGAAACGCTCCACTCGGATATGTTTCAGGACCTGGGAGTAATCTCCTTGATAGCTGTAGAGCAGGGCCTGATAAATCAACTGATCACGATGTGAAAGTCCGCCTTCCCTCAGGCGCGTCGGGATCGTGAAATCGTATTCCCCGAACCACTTTGCCCGCTCCTCGGCGGGAATCAGCAGGACTGGATGATCCCGGAGTTCGCTCGGAATGATGCAGGCAATTTCCTCATCCGGAAGGTAAGCGTAAGTCGAGAGACTTCCCGAGCGCCGCTCTTGGTCTCCAGTCCGGATGCCGAGACTTCCGCGGGTGACTTTGTCGATCGGAAAAATCCACGAGAAGGTGTACAAAGCGCCTTCCTTGGCCCTCGAGTAGTCACTGAGTCCGTCCATCAGGGCCGAGACCAAGGTACTTTTAGCGCTCCCGTTCGGACCATGAAGCAGAATCAAACGGTTATTGATTCCCTGATTCGAGAATGCCCGCAGGATTCGGTAAATCTGCTCCTGCACTTGCTCGAGCCCGATGACTTTGCCCCGGAAGACTTGGAAGCCCCTCCCGTGTTTCCCGTAATGCTCGAGCATGTCCGCAGCATAGCCCGCTGTACCGCGCAGTTGCCGTTGCGGCTCATCCTTCAGGATTTTCAGATATTCTTCGAAGCTCAGGATCTGCTGGTCGTCCCGGAATCCCTGTTTGACGCTCCGGCTGAGTTCATTCAGATCCATTTTCTTTTCCTTTCAGTGCGGCAAACTTGCCGAACCCCGCGCGTACGGAGAGCTTCAGCGCCTGTACCACCAGAAAATTCTCGATGTACTGGGTTTTGTCCAACGAAGCGATGCCACACTTCGTGAACCACTCTTTTTCCAGAGAGATCATCGATGCGAACAAGGCGTCAATCTCCGCCTTCGAGGCGAACTCGATCTTCTGGATTGGAAGGAGAGGCCCCTCGACCAGTACCCGCTCCACCGGATGAAGCGGAATGAGTTCTGCGAGTGGTTCTTCGAACACCGGCTCGATCCATTCGTCAAAATCATCCAAGGCTGCCGGAAAAACAACGATTTCACGCTGGAGTTCGCGATCCTCTGAAAAGAGGGCGGGTGGAACGGAGAATTCCACCACGAGGTCACGATGAAGATTTCTCAATGCGTTGATGACTTCTCCCCAGATCATGACTGCCCAGTCCGGATGATCCGGGAGGAAAGCGGAATCCGGTCACGGTACTGCAACAGTTTCTGCAAAACGGATTCGTCACGGGAAGAGCCCTTTTTTCCCAGTGCAGGGCGGGCGGGGCGGAGATCTTGCTTAGTCTTCACACCCATCGGATCCGTCTGCAAGGACTCGGATCGTAAAGAACCGGAGACGAGGTTTTCAAGCTCTCCAAAACGGGCCAGGTTTTTCGGGTCGGCGCTCGACTCCTCCACTCGGCCTTTTTCCAAATCGGTGATCGAGAACAATCCTAATTCACGATGCATAATTTCCGCTCTTTCACTTCGTTTTGTTCTTCCTCGATCTCCCAGTCCGTCCTGGACAGGGCCATATCGGGTATTCTGAGTTCATCCCACTTTTTCAAAGCTTCCAGGAGCAGAGGCCGCGAGGACTCGGATCGTGTCTGGGTTTCATCCCGCATTCCTCCACCGATCACCAGAAAATGCAAAGTTCTCTCGTTCCAAAGAATCGGTGCATAAACCGCTTCACCACGTGCTCCAGTAATCAGCTGTGACTTCATGAGTCTTGAAAAATGACCATCCAATCGCCAATCGAGGTGGGCAATCATCCCCTGTAGCGGACGCTCGTTCTCGAAACAAAGGAGTAAGAGGCCGGAAATCTGCTGGTTCGAGAGTGCTCGATCGACCATCAACACCCGTTCAGGATAGCCGATTCGGTGACGAAAACAAAGGCGTCAGGTTTCTGACGGCACCTTGCCTGATTGGGATTCGGGGGTCTTACTGATCGGGTCAAGAATGCCGTTCAGGAACGATGGGGTATCCTTTTCGCCGAAAATCTTGGACAGCTCGATGATTTCATTGAGGGTGACCTTTGCCGGTACATCCTTGAAGAACAGGAGTTCCGCGGTTCCGATTCTGAGGAACGCCTTGTCGACGGCTGCAATTCGCTCGAATTTCCAGTTATCCGCGAATTGTTCGATGACCGTGTCGATCCGGTTGATTTCCCGCAGGGTGGTCACGATCAGCCGAAGTGCGAATTCAGTCGAGAGTTCATGCGCTCCGAAATGGCTCAGGTGCCGGCTGAAATCCTCCTCGATTTCCGATTTTTCGATGAGGGGCTCCTGCTGTCCGTCGTAGCGGTACAAAAACTGGAACGCTAGCTCCCGGGCCTTCTGTCTCGGTGTGAGTTGGGAAGAAGGGGTGCTCATGTCGGTTCCTCGTTCAGGAAGGGGAAGCTCAAGTTGGTCTTCTCGCCGGTGAAAGTCACCGGTGCGTCCAGGTGCGAGTTCAGGTCAGCCACGAACTCTTCAACATCCCGGAACTCCCGGTAAACTGATGCAAACCGGACATAAGCCACCTTATCGAGCTTGTGAAGGGCGCTCATCACCATCTCACCCACGCTTTTCGAGGGGATTTCTTTCAGGCCGTAGCTTTGGATGTTCTTCTCGATCTGGGTGACTGCCGCTTCGATCTGGCCGGTCGTGACCGGGCGTTTTTGACAGGACTTCTGCATCCCCATGAAAATCTTTTCACGGGCGAAGGGCTCTCTTCTGCCATCTTTCTTGATCACGTTCGGCATGACCTCTTCAATACGCTCATAGGTCGTGAAGCGTCCACCGCACTCGAGACACTCTCTTCTGCGGCGGGTCATGTCGCCGGTCTGGTTCAATCGGGAGTCGATGACCTTGGTCTCCGGGGTGGAGCAAATCGGGCATTTCATGCCCCGAACCCTACTACAAGATGGGTCGTTCCGCCATGGAAACCACAAGGGATTGTGGTGGGGCGGATTTCAGGCATAGAAAACGCTTTCCAAGAGACGAAATACCCGATAAATCTTTGAAAGTATGCCGAAAATCGAGGCCAAGGCCCTTCAAAAAGAGTTGGAATCCGGGAAGGTCCGTCCCGTGTACTTTTTGCATGGCCCCGAGCGGATGAAGTCGAGAGAATTGGTCCGACGGATTCTCCGGGGAGCCTTGGCCGGGGCGGAGCCGAATGCCTTCAATTTTGAAAAACTGGATGCGGGGGAAGTCGGGGTGGAGCGGGTTCTGGACGCCACCCAGGGCTTCTCGCTCGGTGGCGGGGTCCGGGTGATTCTGGTCCGGAATGTCGAGGACTGGAAGAATCTCGACCCACTCGGGGATTATTTGAAGCCCCTTCCACCATCTGAAGCGGTTGACCCCTACGAGCTTCAGAGTGTGCTCATTCTGGTGGCCAAGAGTTTCGATGGCAGGAAAAAAGCTTCTAAGACCATTCTGGAATCGGCTGCCGTTATCGAGTGCGAAGAGGTGCAGGAACAGGATCGTGAGCCCTGGGTGGATTATCTGGCCAAGCGCAGGGGTTTCCGTCTCGAACCGAATGAACGTCTCACTCTCAGGGGACTCGA
The DNA here is from genome assembly GCA_947462765.1 of Bdellovibrionales bacterium. GTDB lineage: Bacteria > Bdellovibrionota > UBA1018 > UBA1018 > CAIMNF01 > CAIMNF01. Next base: position 17,394 of record CANHQK010000005.1, on the reverse strand, counting down.
ACCCTGGTCCCTGGACATTGTTGACCAGGAACTCGCGAAGCTCGAACTTGTCGGGGAGGATACGTCTTTGCGTGCTCAAGCCCTCCTGAGCGGAGTGAGCGCATACGCACGGGATGATTTCATCGATTCCATTTTTTGTCGGGATCTTCCCCGTGCTCTCGGTCTTCATCACCTGTTTTGCGCCGATATGGAGGTTCAGTTACCCTTTCTCGGACTTCTTTCGTGGAACTTACGGCATCTAAAACTTTATGTACTCGAGCAGGAGACCCGGGGTCGCTCGGTGGAGAAGCGGAATCCGTATCTGCTCAAGAACCTTGAACGTTGGCGGAGGCACTGGAGTTCGGCCTCTCTCAGACGTCTCGAACAGGGACTGTTCGGAATCGATTTCTCACTCAAGAACACACGTTTGCTTTCAGCGGGCCTGTGGACCGATCTATTGGTGGCCACCGGCCGGAAAGGAAATCCGTGAACCTGCTTGTCCGCTTGGCTTGGATCATTTTCGAGAGTTTTTTCAGACGTAAACTCCATCCGCTTTCAGAGTCCGTCTTGCACCTCAGAGTGCTTCCGAACGATCTCGATCTGAACCTGCACATGAACAACGGACGCTATCTGTCCCTCATGGATCTCGGGCGGCTCGATCTCCTGATCCGGACCGATCTTGCTCAAGCTTTGGTGCGGCATCGGTGGCAGCCACTCGTTGGGGCACTCAATATCCGTTACAAGATGTCGCTGATGCCATTCCAAAAGTATCGATTGCGCACGAAGGTCGTCGGTTGGGATGAGAAGTGGTTTTATATCGAACAACGCTTCGAGCGCGGAAACCGGACCGTCGCAGTGGGACTCGTGAAGACGCTTTTCAGGGGACAGGGGCGCAACATCACTCCCGAAGAGACCTTGCGGCTCATCCGGGTGAACATCGATCCACCGAAGATTCCCGAAAACATCACCAAATGGTTGTCGATGGAGGCCTGAGTGCCTTTCAGATCCTGTCTTTGGGCCGCGGGGTGGGTTCTTCTTTTCGAATGAACTGCTTTTCGCTGCGAATCCTGCATTTTTTAGGCGTGCGTTTGAGCCGGTAATCGTCAACTGCCGCTGCGATCTCTGCGGCCAGAGTCATGCGGGATTGCCGGAACAGGATCCGGTCCCGGTCTTCCTTCAAGTTCATGAATCCGGATTCGATCAGGATGCTCGGCATGTCCGTGCCGAGGAGAACGTAGAATAAGGCTTGCTTGACCCCACGGTCGGTCGCCGCATGCTTGATTCGGGCTTGTACCGAGCAGGCTAGCTCTTTCGATGGTGCCAGATTCGAATCGAGAATGAGGTCTTTCATGATCAGCGATACGTGGTTCGAGCCCGAGGCAGCATTAGCCTGTGATCCCTTCAATACCGCGTTTTCGAGGTCGGCCAGGCGCTTGGAGGTGTCATCCGTGGCATGGTTCAGGATGAAGGTTTCCACTCCTCCCGACCGGACGGTGTCATTGCTGGAGTTCATGTGGATCGAGATGAATACGTCAGCGCGGAGCTTGTTGGCCAGTGCCGTCCGATCACTCAGCAGGACTTCACGGTCGTCGGTCCGGGTGAGTGCCACTTTGTGGCCGCGGATGACCAGCTCGCGGGAGAGATCCCTGGCGAGCAACAAGGTGAAGTGTTTCTCGGTCAGGGTCACATCCCCGACCTGCTTGTGGACCGCTCCCGTATCCGGGCCCCCATGTCCGGGGTCGATCACCACCGTGAATTTACGTTCTGATGCGAGCCCCTCTACGGACATGAGGAGCGAGATCATTACGGTGAAAAAAGCGGTCTGTTTCCGGATGATTCCCACGTGAGGCTTAGGGTATCATGAGGTGGATGAGCGTCAACACGGTTCGGAAACTCGGGGATTGGTATCGACGGAATGCACGCGACCTCCCGTGGCGACGGGACCGCGATCCATACCGCATCTGGTTGTCCGAGATCATGCTTCAGCAAACGCAGGTCAAAACAGTCATTCCCTATTTCGAGGCCTTTCTCGATAAATTTCCTGCTTTGGAAGATCTGGCCGACGCACCGGTGGATGAGGTGTTGCGGTTGTGGGCGGGGCTGGGTTATTACTCCCGGGCCCGGAATCTCCATGCGGGCGCCCGTTCTCTGGCTGGACGTTTGCGTGCCGGAAAAGGGTATCCCGGGAGTCGTAAAGACTGGCTCGAGATTCCAGGTGTCGGACCTTATACCGCCGGAGCGGTGTGCTCGATTGCACTTGGTCTTCGTGAGCCGATTGTGGATGGCAATGTAGTACGTGTCATGTCGCGGTTCTATGCCATTGAAAATTCGGATCCCCGGCATGCGGAGATCTGGAAACATGCGCGCAAGTGGGTGGAGGTGCTTGAGGTCGAACCTGAAACCATCAATCAAGGTTTGATGGAGCTCGGGGCCTTGATCTGCACGCCGCGGAATCCCCGTTGTGAGGAGTGTCCGATCCGTCGGAACTGCCGTGGAAAGACAGATCCTTCTCGTTATCCGGTGAAAAAGAAAAAAGCCGAAGTGCTGAAGGTTGCAGAGGAAGTCTGGATCCTCTATCGCCGGGACGGAAGGAAGTGCGAGGTGGTCCTGAAACAGAATTCCTCGGGCCCATGGAGGCGCGGACTCTGGGATTTCCCCCCCTCTGGCTCCGTGGCGTTGGGCCGTGACAATGCTCTTTTAGCGGAGTGGTCTTCGTCCTACGCCGTCACCCGTCACCGGATCAATCGACAGCACCGGGCTTACCGGGTTTCACGCCTCAGCCTCAAATCGGGTTATGAGTGGTTTTCTTTGAATGAATTGCCTGCTGTGCCGGCGCCGACACGGAGGGCGCTCATCCGACTGCGGCAAGAGATCGATCAGCGTCCAGGGCCAGTGTAATCCGGCGCGCAGTGCCAGGGGTCCGAACATCGCGGTTCTTCAATCGTACGGCGCGCGACATAGCGGATGACTCCTTCACCGATCGGGAGGGAGAGCCCGGGTGCCGTCAAGACCCCACGGGAGTCACCGGTGATCAGAAGAGCTCGGACGGATTGAATCGTGAGAGAAAGCCCTGAGCAGAGTCGGATGGTATCGCTTCGATCTTTGCCTGTGGCCCGGACTTCGTCCGTACTCAAAGCCTCACCCTCTCCTTGAGTGAGAAGCGCTTCGAATTTACATGATTTGCCTTGTTCGATCAGGCTGCCGGTCAGCACATAATCGTAGTGCCCGTGAGAAGGAATCTCGGGATCACCGAAACGGTCCACGCGCACCTGGGTGTTGATCTTGAAAATGATGTTCTTGGTTTCTCCATTTGCGACCTTGATTGAGGCAGAAAACTCATGATAGCTCTCACCGGCACGGTCGGTGACTTGAGCAAAAGCGGTAGAGCTAATCAACATGGCAAACAGAGCGAACAAGTTCATGGGGCAGGTTCTCCTGGATTTTGCCGCACCCTATCAAGATTCAGCAAAAACCGCAAGGAATTGGGATCAGAGCCTGGTCCATGCTGGAACAAATAAATTCTCCAGGCGTTGGTTCTTTTTCTCGAAATATCTGTAAGATTGCGTAATTCCGATGATTTCTTCAGGAGATCCGGGGTGGTGGCAGAGGAGAGGGCCCCCCGAGTCCCCCGGATTAGCTGAGGTCTTGAGCCAACCTGAGACCGGTACCATATGAATCAAGCCATCTTCGAGATAATACTCCACATCCGAAGGATATCCGAAAAGTAATGGGCCCGATTTTCCGTATTCATTCATTCCGAACCCAGCAATTCGGCAGTTGACCGAATTCTTGAGTCTACCGTCTTCCTCAAACCAATCCGTCGGTGTCCGGGCCTGAGTCAGGGGAGTGGTCTTGCTCCGTCTTCGCGTCTCGATCACGGCCACATCATGCGCTGCAAGTGGATGCTCTGGGTCCACCCAGTCTGAATCCACGGGAAGTCGGTAGCGCTTCACCCTGCCAAGCCAATTCCCACCGCAGGTCACGGTCGCTGAGTGCTGTCGGTTCCGTTGGAAACAGTGTGCTGAGGTGAGAATGGTGTTCTCAGAGATCAGACTCCCGCTGCAGAGAGCCTCGATCTCACCTTCCTCTGTTTCAATGAAAATGGAAATCCTGCAAAGTGAAGGATGGTCCTTTTCCGAGACCCGCACGATGCCCTCTCCGATCAGGGAAGGTGTCGCGAATCCGCTCTTCGCTCCGAGCAAAATCCAAGTCAGGGCAAGCAGGACGCGATTGCGGATCATGTTTCCCCCGACTCGAGCCTGAGCTTCCAATCGGCAAGCTTTTGTAGGGCATCGATTGGACGGAGAGAGTCCGGGTCGAGGCTTCTGAGTTCATCAAGGAAAGCGTGGGGGATGGCGTCCGGCTTGGAGGAGACCGGCTCTTCCGGCACAGGTGCGAAAAGGGACAGTTGGGATGATGCAGAACCGGCACCCTGGGACTCGAGTTCCTTCAGGATCTCCCAAGCCTGTTTGATCACCGGTTTTGGAAGACCCGCGAGTTCGGCCACTTGAATGCCGAAACTTTTTGATGAGCGCCCCAAAGCCATCTCGTAGAGGAAAGTGAGTTTTCCGCGCTCATCGAGAACCTTCATGTAGGCGTTTTTCAGGCCGGGGAGCCCGGCCTCAAGCTCGGTGAGTTCGTGATAATGAGTGGCGAAAACAATCCTAGCGCCGGAATTCCTGTGCAAATACTCAAGGCTTGCCCGTGCCACGCTCATTCCGTCGAAAGTGCTCGTACCCCGCCCGATTTCATCCAAAACAATGAATGAACGCTCATCCGCATGCTTGAGGATGTGCGCGAGTTCCACCATTTCCACCATGAAGGTACTCTGACCCTTGGCAATGGCATCCTGAGCTCCGATGCGGGTATAGAGCGAATGGAAAACTCCCCAACTGGCTGATCTTGCGGGAACGGGTGCCCCGGCCTGCCCGAGTAGGAGGATCTGTGCCACTTGGCGCATCAAGGTGGATTTACCGCCCATGTTCGGGCCGGTGATGATGAGGGTCCGGGTGGATGTGCTCAGTTCCAGATCGTTCGGAACGAAATCCCCGGCGAGTGAATCCTCCACGACCGGATGTCGGGATCCCTCGAGTTTGAGGTCGAGACTGTCATCCAAACGGGGGAAGCACCATCCAGGCCGGGCAGCGAGGAAGGACAGACTGAGCCAGGCATCGAGTTCCCCGATAGTGTCGGAAAGGGACTTCAAGACCCCTGAGTGGCCGAGCAATTCTTCGACCAGTTTTTCGAAGAGCTTGGATTCGAGTGCCCGCTGCCGGCTTGAAGCGGACAGGATTTCTTCTTCGAATTTTTTAAGCTCCTCGGTGAAAAAACGCTCGCCTCCGACCATGGTCTGCTTACGCTGGTAGCGATCCGGAACATGCTTGAGGTTGGCACTCGAAATCTCGATAAAGTAACCGAATACACGGTTGTATTTCACTTTGAGAGACGAAATTCCTGTCGTCTCCCTCTCCCGAGTCTCGAGTTCGAGCAAGAATTTTTCCCCATCACGGGTCAGCTCGAGCAAACGATCGAGCTCAGAATCGGCTCCTGTCTCGAATATTCCTCCCTCACGGGTGTGAGTCGGAGCATCTGGTTTTTGTATTTTCAGAATTCGTCCGGTGATTTCTTCGAGATCGACTACTGCGGCTTCGAACCGCAACCCCAGGGACCGTAGCACCCCGGATTGGAACCTTCCGAGAAGGGCGCGGAAACGGAAGGCACAAGCAAGACTTTCGGCCAGCGCAAAGGTGTCTCGCGGATTAGCCAAGCGGGTCGAAAGTCGACCGAGGATCCGGTCGAGGTCATAGACGCCTTTCAAAGTTTCATGGATTTGCCGGGCATCGAGTGCCCGTTCTGCAAGCTCCCGGATCGCCTCTTGCCGGTCGTGAATCGCCTTCAAATCACGGAGCGGACTCTCGATTTCCGGCTTCAGTCTTCTAGAACCCATCGATGTCGCGGTCCGGTCGACAAAACGAAAAAGATCTTCGAGGTCGAGGTGCCGGAGAGTCTCCGGGCCGGTCTTGAGACGATCGCTCTCATGAAGGGGTTTCGGTTCATGAAGGTGGGGAAGTCGTTCGATTCCCTGCGATTTCAGAACATAGCGGACCAATATTGCAACGGCCCTTGATGCCGCCTCAGTCGCGAGGAGAACCGGAAGCACTTGCCTGTCGAACTGGACTTTCAAAAAAGGATCTACATCGACGGCTGAAACAAGATTCGGTGCTACTTCCTCGATCAGGGTGTGCTCGGAATTCTCGAGGACTGCAAGAACCTCATTGGGCGTTTTCCCGGAGTTCAAGAAGTGCCGGATTTCTCTCAAAGTGGGATCCTGGAGCAATTGCGCCGTGTCGAGGGGGTCAGAAACTCTGAGTTCACCTGTGGCCGGCTCAAGGAGTGCCAAGACTTGGCGCTTATCAGAAGTCGGAACCAAGCAGGCCAGGTAGTTGGATTGCTGATTCCGACCGAGCTCGAACTGGACAGCAGGACTGAAGGTTCGGATGATTTTCCTGTCGACGATCCCCTTGATCTGGTCTGCGGTCATTCCCTCGGGAAGGATCTGTTCAGCAATCGCCACCTTTTTTCCGGCGTTCAGGATTTTCTGGATGTAATTTGTGGCGCTATGAAAGGGCACCCCGGCCATGGGCATCGGATTTTCACTCCGCTTGTCCCGGGAGGTCAGCGTCACACCCAGAAGAGGGGCGGCCGCGACGGCGTCTTCAGCGAAGAGCTCGTAGAAGTCTCCCATCCTGAAAAAAAGGAACGCATCTCCGGCTTCCTGCTTGAGTCGCACGAATTGCTTCATGAGGGGCGTGGAGCATTCAGGCGAATTGGGATCGAGCCGGTAAGTCATGGAGGCCCGGTTCTAACAAAAGATCGTGCCGCAGGGCAAGAAAAACCTTCGGAAGTCATTGAATTTGCAGTGCGTAAATTTCCTGGAGCAGCGGGTGTTTTTGGCCCTTTAGTGTGCTATTCCTTGGCCTTCGACCTTAACAATCTCGGAGCGGATTTTACAGCCGGTTCTCCGGGGAGGAAATATGGAAACGAACGAGAATAAAAAAGTATTGGTGAAGACTTTCGGCTGCCAGATGAACGTGGCCGATACAGAACGGATGATCGCTCTCATGGGTGAGCAGGGAATGACCCCGACAGAGAACCCTGCCGAGGCTGATGTGATCATCATCAACGGGTGCTCCGTGCGGGACAAAGCCGTTCACAAAGCCGTCTCCTACCTGGGTGAACAGCAGGTCCTGAAGCGCGGTCCGAATGCCAAAAACCCGGTCATTGCTCTCGGAGGTTGCGTCGGCCAGCTCGACAAGGGCGAAGTGTTCAGACGTGCACCTTATCTCGATTTCGTTTTCGGTCCCGACGCCATTGACCAGCTTCCGGAAATGGTTCACCGCGCACAGAGTGGGCAACGACATTTCGTTCAGGTCGAATTCGACAAGACTTTGGCCTACTCGACCCGTACCAAAGTCCATGGCTCCAAAGCCCAGGCGTTTGTCAACATCATGAAGGGTTGTGATAAATACTGCACTTACTGCATCGTGCCCTTCACCCGCGGCCGCGAAAAATCGCGCACCATCCGTGAGGTTCTCGATGATCTTGCCGGTCTGGTCGAAAAAGGAGTCCGTGAAATCACCCTGCTCGGGCAGAATGTGAACTCATTCGGGAAGGGCAATCCCAATACCGAGGGTTACGAACCCCGTGAGTTGAACAATCCCATCGGAAGAGTGGGGCCCAGGGCGGGTGAGGAGAACTTCCCCCAATTGCTCTATGCGATCGACCGTGATCCGCGCCTGACCCGCCTGAAGCGGATCCGCTTCACTTCATCGCATCCGCTCGATTTCAGCGATGAGCTGATCGCCTGTTATGCTCCGGTGGAGCAGGGTGGAGTCGCCAAGCTTGCTCGGCACCTTCATCTGCCGGTCCAATCCGGTTCGAATCGGGTGCTGACCAAAATGGGGCGCCATCACCGCATTGAACATTACATCTCACAGATGAAGCGTTTGAAGGAGCTCTGTCCCGGTATCGGGCTCTCCACTGACCTGATCGTCGGATTCCCGACAGAGACCGAGGAGGAGTTTCTGGAGACGATCGCCCTCCTTGATGCGATCGAATACGACAATATCTACGCTTTCGCTTACTCTCCGAGGCCGGGAACCCGCGCTTCAAGGATGGTAGACGATGTCCCGGCTGAGACAAAGAATCGACGTCTGAACGAATTGCTGGCACATCAGCTGAAGATTGCCAAAAAGACCTATGCATCAAGAGTGGGCCAGGTGCTCGAGGTGTTGGTCGAGGGTATCGCCAAAAACCAGAACCTCATTCCGGAAGGCGGAAGTGGCCGGGTTTGGACCGGGCGGACCTCCTGTAATCGGGTCGTTAATTTTATCGATGATAGTCCCCGTAACCACCTCGGGCGTTTCCTTTCTGTCAGGATCACCGGATCGACCTCACTCTCCCTTTCGGGTGAATTGGTACATGACCCTCACTTTGCCGAAAAGAACGACGAACTCGTCCAGTACACCTCTTCTTATTCCACGTCGGAGGTGGCACCATGATTCTTCCTCATCGGGGGATCAATCCGGTCATTCCAGAGAGTTGTTTCATCGCCCCTTCCGCCGACATCATCGGTGATGTCGAGCTCGGTGAATCCTCATCAGTCTGGTTCCAGGTTGTGATCCGGGGTGATGTGAATCGGATCCGCATCGGTGCACGGACCAATGTCCAGGACGGCTCGGTCTTGCATGTCACCCGCAATCATCCGCCCATGAAGGGGGCATCTTTGTCCATCGGAGACGATGTGACGATCGGACATCGCGTGACTCTGCATGGTTGCACGCTGGGAAGCCGGATTCTTGTCGGGATGGGTGCGGTGATTCTGGATGAGGCGTCCATCGGTGACGATTCGATTGTGGCAGCCGGAGCTTTGGTGACCAAAGGCAAGCGCTTTCCGCCTCGGTCGCTGATCCAGGGTGCTCCTGCCAAAGTGGTTCGGGAGTTGACGGATGAGGAGATGCAACTGTTGAAGGCTTCAGCCGCCAATTATGTCGGGGATACCGCCCTCTACAACGGAGAGTTTAAACAGCTTTTCGGTGAGGATGGAGAAGGTGACTGCTAATGGAGCCTTTTGTCCACCTTCACGTCCATTCTCATAATAGCTTTTTGTCTTCTACCGTGAAGATCAAGGACTTGGTGGATCGCGCCAAGGCGGAAGGGATGTCCGCACTCGCGCTGACCGATTCAAATAACATCTTCGGTGCGATTGAATTTTACTTCGCCTGTAAGGACGCGGGGATCAAGCCGATCATCGGATGCGACCTGGTTTATTGTCCGGATGGCCGGGATCAGGTTTTCGAGCCTGGAAGTAAGAAAACCCTTCATTCTTTGGTTGTTCTTTGCAAAAACATGACCGGTTACCAGAATCTTTCCCAGTTGTTGACCCGTGCTTTCAAAGACGGTTCGAATAACAAGACCCCGCTCAGTGATTTGGTCCGCGGAGTGGTCGATCGGGAATTGTTGAACCAATTCGGAGACGGTTTGATCGTGCTCAGCTCCTCCATTCGTGGGGAGATCGGTTACCGATTGCTCACTGGGCAGGAAGACGAGGCGATTGCCTCGATTCGCTGGTTTAAACAGCGTTTCGGTGAGGATTTCTATCTGGAGATTGTCGATAACGGAATCCCCGAGCAGGAATCTGTGAACCAGCGTCTGGGCGAGCTCGCCCCTGGTCTTGGTGTCGAGTTGGTCGGGACCAGTGAGGTCCATTACCTGGACCCTTCTTACGCCGAGGCTCATGAGATCCTTCAGTGCATTCCTTTGGGAAGGAATTTGGGTTTCGACCGCCCGAAGTCTCTGGTTCCGTCCGAGTATTATTTCAAATCTTCAGCGTTGATGCAGGAGCGTCTCGAAGCCTTTCAGGGGGCGTACGAGAACGCAGGAAAGATTTCGTCTAAGTGTGATCTCAAGTTCCGGTTCAAGGACGAGAGCGGAAAAGCGATTTATCATCTGCCTACCTTCAGGCCCGATGGGGTCGCTAAAGGTGACTCGTTTGACGCTGTAGAGTTCTTCAAGAGAGAGGCCCGAGAGGGTCTAAAAAGGCGTTTCGAGGAACCCGAGTTTTCCGGGCCCGAAGGGAAGATGCGCCTTTCGAATTGGAGCGATCTCGAGCGGGAATATCTGGCCCGACTCGAAGAAGAACTTGGCATGATCGAAAAGACCGGTTTTTCCGGTTACTTTTTGATTGTCTCGGATTTCATCAAATGGGCCAAGTCGAATGACATTCCGGTCGGGCCCGGTCGTGGCTCAGGTGCCGGTTCATTGGTGGCCTACTGTTTGTACATCACGGATATCGATCCGATTGAGTTCAAGCTGCTCTTTGAGCGATTCATCAATCCTGAGCGGGTGTCCATGCCCGACTTTGATATCGATTTTTGCCAGGATCGCCGGGGTAGAGTGATCGAATACGTCGAGAACAAGTACGGAAAAGAAAACGTATCGCAGATTATCACTTTCGGTAAGCTTCAGGCCAAGGCGGTGATCAAGGACGTCGGGCGGGTGCTCGGGCTCCAGTTCTCCGAGACGGACCAGATCACCAAGCTTTTTCCGGATGAATTGAACATCAAGCTCGAGAAAGCGCTTGAGATGAGCCAAGACCTCAAAGCGAAGATCGAGTCGGAGCCTAAACTCAAGAAAGTCTGGGAGTACGCCGTCAAACTCGAGGGTCTGTATCGCAATGCGGGGATGCACGCAGCCGGTGTGATTATCACGGAAGAGCCGATCGTGAGTTATTGTCCGCTCTACGTCTCAAAAGATGGCGATGTAGTGACCCAATTCGACAAGGATTATGCTGAGAAGATCGGGTTGGTGAAGTTCGATTTCCTCGGTTTGAAGACACTTACGGTGATCGATAGCGCCGTCCGCTTCATCCGTAACCGTTCCGGGCAAGAAAAGTTCGACCTCAAGGCTGTTTCTTATAAGGACCCGAAGGTGTTCGATTTGATTTCGAGCGGGAATACCAATGGTGTGTTCCAGGTTGAATCCGAGGGCATGAAGGATCTTTGCAGAAGGATCATCCCGAACAGCCTCGAGGACATCACGGCGATTAACGCCCTTTACCGTCCCGGGCCGCTCGGTTCGGGGATGGTGGATGATTTCATCGACCGTAAACACGGGCGTCTTGAGACAAGGTATGAGCTACCTGTGCTTGAGCCGATCCTGAAAGATACTTACGGGGTGATTCTGTATCAGGAGCAGGTGATGCAGATCGCCCGGGATGTCGCCGGGTATTCGCTCGGGCAGGCAGACATGCTCCGTCGGGCCATGGGTAAGAAAAAAGCCGAGGAGATGGCCAAGCACAAGGAGATCTTCGTGCAAGGGGCCACGGGTAGGGGGGTCGACGCCAAAAAAGCGGGGGATCTCTTTGAGCTCATGGCCAAGTTCGCCGAGTACGGGTTCAACAAGTCGCACTCAGCGGCTTACGGGCTGATCACTTATCAGACCGCCTACTTGAAAACCTATTTCCCGGTCGAATTCATGGCTGCTTTGATGACCACTGAAATGAGCGATACCGACAAGCTCGCCAAGTATACGGCGGATGCCCGTGCCATGGGAATCTCGGTTCTGGCTCCTGACGTGAACACCTCCATCCATGCGTTCACTGTGGAGGCTTTACCCTCCCGGATCAATGGATTCGACCATGCGATCCGCTTCGGTCTTGAGGCGATCAAGGGTGTGGGTGGCGCTGCGGTGGATGCCATTCTTGAGGCTCGGGCGGCGGGGGCATTTCTTTCGCCTCTGGATTTTGCCAAGCGTTGCTCGATGCGCAAGGTGAATAAGAAGGTTCTTGAGTCCTTGATTCAAGCCGGGGCGTTTGACGGGATCATCGGGAAAACAGGGTTCAATCGTGCCTCGCTTTTCGCTTCCATTGAGAATCTGATCCAATTCGGACAGGACGAGCAGGCTAAGGCCGAGCTCGGTCAGAGCTCTCTTTTTGATGATTTCAAGGCGGAGGAAGTCCGCGTTTCTGCGCCAGTGGATTCATTGATTAAAAAAGAGCCGGAATGGCCGCTTGCTAAACGCTTGCTATCTGAGAAACAGGTTCTCGGGTTTTTCGTCTCGGGACACCCGATGGAAAACTGGCAGTCGATCTGCCAGGACTGGCTTGGACATCATTCAGTGAGCCTCAAGGAGCTGGCAGCAAACACACCTCAGGTTCCAGAACAACAGAGTTGGGGGAGTGGCGCCCAGAAGCCAAAGCGTAAAGAAGTGAGGATCGCGGGTATTGTCAGCGAATTCAAGGAAATCACCACGAAACGTGGCTCGAAAATGGCTTTTATGCAGCTCGAGGATCTGTTCGGCAGGACCGAGATCGTTGCCTTTGCCGAGTTTTATTCACAGCATTCAGCACTCCTGCATGAGTTGAAAGATTCTCCGGAACCCCTTGTCATCACTGGAGACTTTCAAGTCAAAGAGGGTCAGCCCAAGGTGCTTGCCTCATCAGTTCAAAAGCTCGAGGATGCGCATGCCTCAAGGTCAGTCAGCGTGATACTTGAAATCGATCCTGATGAGACCGGGATTGAACAACTCCGTAGCCTCAAGCAACATGTTTTGAAGAATCGTGGAAAATGCCCGGTTCAGATACATTTTACGGCTCCGGATTGGAGGGGACGCATGGAGTTTCCTAAAGAGCTCCGTGTCGATGCGACCCCTCAATTCGCTGCTGAGGTGAACCGGATCTTCGGACGCACTGTCGCTAGACTTCAGTAGACAAAAACAGTCACCCTTGATGTAATGGGTCCAAGTGGCTCAGAAGATTAAGCTCCGGATCACCAAGCGTTTTCAAGAAATCTTCCAGATCGTGGGAAAGAGTGTTTCCGATCGTGGAAGTTTTATTTGGATGCCGGATGGAGCCCGTCGAGTCAAGTTTCCATGTGTGGTGGAGGAAGTGGATCCTGAAAAAAGCTTGGTCAAAGTGAGGCTGGAGACTTCGACCTCCAAGCTTGAAAAAGGGCAGACCATTTTCTTAAAACTCCACTTCAGGGATGCGGCGTTTAAAGCGAGAGTCATCTCCTTAAGCGGGGGTGAAGCCGTTATCGGCTTTCCGGATGAGCTCGCTCTTGAAGAAAAGCGCAGTTCGCCCCGGTTCTACTTTCACCCTAGCGAAGAAAAGTACGCCCAGTTGGTAACGTACAAGTCAGGGAAGCCGGAGTCGGAGCGTCTTCATGCCGTATTGGTTTGCGATGTGAGTCGGGGAGGTCTTGCCGTATTCATCCCGGCCAAGTTGAAGCCGTTTTTCGAAATCGGAGAGAAGATCCGTCTCTGGCAAATGGGTGATCTGCGTGTTTCTCCACCGGTGGAGGGTGAATTGCTATTCTCGATCCCATTTTCGATTTACGAGGGGATGGGTAAGCGGGACGGTTTCAAGGTCGGGATGAGGTTTTCCGAGTCTTTGCAGGAATCGATGATCGAGAGATTCGTACAAAAGACGACCGTGTTTTCTATCGAGGATAAACAGCTGGTCCGTGATCAGGAGTTCCGTGAAAATGTGAAGGCAAAAATCGGAGCCATTCATAAAGATCTGACAAAAAAAGGTCCATTCAAAAAATTCCTCGCTCTACTCGATAAAGGTGGAGGGGATGCCCACTATTTGAGGCAGCACATTCATTTGCTTTGTCAGGTGATGGCAGGACTCGGTACTCGCCTGGGTTGGATTTCCGAAAAAAGCGTCGATAAACTGATCTATATTGCCTATCTGCACGATATCCGATTTGCGCAGCACCCTCATCTGGCTCGCATCCAGGGCAAACGGGATTTTCTCCAGATCGAGTCAACTCTGAACGAGGAGGAGAAGAACGCATTCCTTGAGTCTCCAGCCTATGCGGCTGAAATCGCACGTCAGGATCTGTCTTCGTTTCCGGATGCTATCAAGATTCTACTGCAACAAAAAGAGCTCCCTGATTCGAGTGGGTTTCCGCACGGTATTTCCGGTGCCCAGATTGCTCCTCTCTCTTCTTTGTTCATTGTGTCCCACTACTTTGTGGATTACGTGATTGAGAACCCTACTTGGACAGTCGAGGAATTCATCAAGATCCACAAGAACCTGCTGAGAGGGAATTACTTCCAAAAAATCATGCAGGCGCTCCAGGAGAGCTGAGTCAACCTTTACCGATTCTGTACGGAACCCTCTGCTTTGGCTTCAGGTGCGTTAGCCTGCTTCTGGTACCGGCGAGTGATCCGGTCGAAGAGGCTGATGTCCTTGGCTTCGAGGATTCGCTCTTCTGACATGGCTTCCAGTCTCCGGAACACGAGAGCCTTCGGGTCGTCCTTTGATTTTCCGCCCTGGGGATTCAGGTTTCCGAGCATGCTGTTCATCATGGAGCCGAAATCGACCATCGGGTCCTTCCTGCCGGACTTGGGAGCTGCTTTGCTTGCGTATTTACTGACAAATTCGGGCTCTTTTGCAAGGTCCGCTTTAGCCTTTTCAATGCTGGCCGAAACGACCCCACCCATCTGCGGCATTCCGAGGGCATTTGCCGCATAGGCTCCGACTGAGCCCGAAGAGCCGTCACCGTCATATCCTTTGACGAAATCACCTACAGGCATCCCGAGTGCATCTTTCATTGCGTTCATGAAGTCCTTATTGGAAGTCATGGCCGAAAGGGTAGGGTCCTGCACATCCTGATTGATACAACTCAGGTAAGCATCCCCCCCAACCGACGAGCATTCAGCGGCCGAGTTCATGGCCGCCGGTGCATTCATGTCTGCAGCTCCGGTCTGGAATCCGCGGGTCGGGCTACCCGGACCTGCGATAGCTCCGGTAGTCGCGTTTTTTCTGACTGAATCCGCAACCTCGAGGTTTTTCTTGATCGCGTTGGCGGCAGCACTGATGCCGATTGCAGACAGGGTTCCGTTGACTACGGCAAACCCGACGCCCACCCAGCACCCGATCCGCTCGGATGCCTTGCTAGCGCCTTCTTTCGCGGCGGCTTTCGTTCCTTCTTTCGCGGCAGTCTCTCCAGCTTTCTTTCCAAAGAGCGCCCCGGCAGTCATCAAGCCGGAGGTAGCGGTTGAAACGCTACTGGCGATCGGTTTCACGTTTTCAACCCAATGTTCGGTGGCCACCTGAGCTGCAGCCTTGAATCCCATGTCCATACCCATGGCTGTGGCGCCCGAAACCGTGCTGATGAGAGAGCAGAGAGCACTGATATCCCCCCCAAAGATTTTTATGGTGGCGTTGGTGACCGCCAAGGCCGTCAAGGTGATCGCTGTCGCAGCATAGAGCACGACTTTTGCGATTTCCACTTTGTAAAGGGTTCTGGCGTTCTTCGCATTGGTGCAAGCAGCCGAGGCCTGGGTACCCCCGAGTGTAGGATCCCTTTGCATCTGCTCTTGATTGGCATCCAATACCGGCTTACAGACCGAGTTGTACTGACCGTCATGTGGAACTGCAGTGGCCGGACTGACGGCCAGCGGATTCAAGATCAGGCATTGCATTAGAATGAACGCCACCCCTGCATTGATCCGGATTGAAAGTTTCATCATTTTTCCCCCTTCATGATTTAACTTTAATTTACCGTGAGGACCCCGAGACCATCAGTTTCGAATTCAGAAAACCGACCCTTCGGCCGATTTTTTCTGATAGCGCTTGCTGATTTCCTCGAAGATATTCTTGTTCCGACCGATCACAGCAGTCTGGCTCGAAGCAGGGGAGCGATCTCCGAACTGAAGCTCTCCAGCCGACTTTTTCTTTTCTGGCTCAGCTCCTGGGAGGAACTTTTTCAGCAGGTCTGCGAACGCAGTATCGACTCCCGCTTTTCCAGCCCCACCGGCGTTCTTGGCTTTGTATCCGCCTCCGCCAGCCACCGCAGCATAACTGCCCGCTTTGGTCACAGCAGCCGGACCTTGCGACCCGGCTTCCATGGCGCTTCTATCAGCAGAAGTGCCACCCGCCATGCCCGGACCTCCGCCCGCACCGGCACCTGAAGCAGTCGGATCTTGGTACTCGAAAGGAGCTGCCGCAGGCCCGCCAGGAATCATGTTCGGATCAGTCGGGTTGATGGGAGCATTCTGAGCGAGCTCTTCCTTCTTTTGTTCTTCCTCAGTAGTGACCGCCGCCTGTATCGGGGTCAATGTATTCACGCCGTCTGAGCCCTCGCCCTGGAGGACACCTGAGCCTAGAGTGATCCCGAATTGTTTGCCCGGGCCCATTTGGGCTTCGATGGCGCTGATCGCAGCAGCCTGCTGCATTTTTTGAATCCCCTGAAACATCATGCCGGCGGCCGCCACCCCCTGAGTCACTCCTGCAACCGCCTGGCTTTTGTTCTCTTCTCCCTCATTCTTCGAAACGGTGCCCACCTGATAATTGTAGCGGTCATCAACGGCTTTGAGGTCGGCTACTTTCTTCTCTTCCCTCAGTTTCAGCCTGTTCTGGGCATCTGTGAGCTTGTTATTATTCAGTAACATGCAGCTCGTATCAGTCTGGATGCATTTGCCCAAATCGGTTTGCGCCTGAGAGATTTCTCCCTTGATTGCACCAATTTCGTTATCGGCGGTAGTCGTGGTGATTTTCCGATTGTCATCCAAATCAGCATCGAGCTCCTTGTTGGCACTGCTAGCCGCGTCCTTCACATTACTCATGGAACGGAAGTGTTCTTCCGCACGGAAGGCTTGGAATGCTCCGAGCGCCATGTCCAGGATTCCCCCGGCGTTCAGTGCTTTCTTGGCTTCGCTCGCCGTTTGACGGCGAGCCTCGTTGACCTGCTCGAGGTTGGTATTCGCAGCGCCCTGTTGTCGCAGGGATGCCTCGCGATCCTGTGCGGCCATTTGGACTTTTTGGCCGGCTACGCTTTCTGTAGCGCCTGAGACCTGGGTCGAGGTCTGGGCGATTGCGGTCGACATGGCCACGTTCTCACCCCCATAGTTTCCTCCGTAAGCGCCTTGGTGCTCTCTCTTGATGTCCTCAACGCCTTCGGCTTCTTCGTTGTTTCTCCGGGCTTCCCGTTCATCTTTCCTTGCTTGTTTGAGAGCTTTTCTGTCATCCCTCACTTGTTGTTTTGAATCATTCAAATTCTGTTCTTGAGTTTTGACCGATTGGTCCAGACCGGTTTTTCGACTGGCCATTCCACCGTTTTCTAGGGCTTCTTCGTCCGTTGAAAACTTTTCATTATTCAGGCTACGCAACTCTTTTCTGTCGTCTCTTCTTTTTTCCCTACTCTCGCTCAGAGCTTTTCTTTTGTCCTCCAAGGCTTTCTTTTTGTCCTCATAGTCCTTTTTGATTTGCTGCCTTTGAGTCATCGAGAGATGGCCAGCGTCGATATTTTCCTGGCTCGGGCTGTAAACCCCGGAGGTGGTGCTTGCGGAGGGCGAGGGGGACGCAGATGCGCTTCCTTGAGGTTCTTTATTCTTTTGAGGATC
>CANHQK010000004.1 GCA_947462765.1 Bdellovibrionales bacterium | reverse complement strand
TCGCTGACGGATCGGTGAGCGATGTGTTCACCGAGGGCAATCTGAAGAAGATGTATCCTTCTGCCGGACTCAGGCTCGATCCGTCGGGCAAGCCCCGCATCGGCTATCAATAGAAGATGGTGAGAGCTCCGGAGTGGGCAACGTCTCCTCCGCCAGTGTGGGTGGATTGGGTCCGGCACAGGGCGTACTCCACATTGAGCTTGGGAGCGATCCAACCGAGCCCGAAGCCGTGGCCCGAACCACGGGTTCCCAGGTGGGCCACCTCGCCATCCTGGAATTTACCCAGCCTTAGATAGAAATCTTCGAGCATCCCGAGCTCGAGGCCCGCGCTGTATCCAGCCTTCGGGCCGAGTTCGTAAGAGGGGGAGTAGAGGGGGTCGACGAAAAACTCCACTTTCTTGGTGGGAATGAATTTGAAAGCGAGAAAGGCGGTTCGGTACAATCCTTTGCTCATCCGAACGCGGTCCTCGATCAGATTGTCGATGATCAGCGAGGTGTACATCCAGGGTAGGGCGATAAAGGAGGTGGAAAAGTTCAATTCGGACAGGGGGCGCTCTCCGTTCCTGCCCAAGAGCATTTTCGAGCCGAGTCCGACACCGAGGCGTTCGATCACTTGCTTGCTCGCGCCCACGTTCACCACCGCATCACGTTCTCTGACGGTGTATCCCAGCCCTGCCTGGAACAGTTCGGTTCTGGAATCGAGAACCGATACGTTGTAGTTTCTTCCGTTTTCGAAGCCGATATATCCGCCGTAAAGGCTGTAGATGGGAGTGAACGAGGCATGGGAGGGGTTGAGATAAATGGCGTCATTGAGCAGGGGGGCGGCCCGTCCGGCTCCCCCCAATCCGAGCGTTCTGGGGCTTTGGTATTCGACCGCTCTCGCCGTTTCGGAGGAGGTCAGACACAGCACACTTGCCAAGAGCGTCAAAGACAGGATTTTCATTCAATATTTGGGGTATCGTGGATAGAATGACAAGGCAATATGAAAGCCAAAGTCAGTAAAGCAGTCATTCCCGTCGCGGGCCTGGGGACCCGGTTTTTGCCTGTGACCAAGGTGGTCGCCAAGGAAATGATTCCGATCATCGACAAGCCGATGATTCACTACATTGTCGAAGAGGCGGTGGCCAGCGGTATCGAGGATATCGTGCTGGTCACGTCCCGCCACAAGAGCGAGATCCAGCGATACTTCGATTACAATGCGGAACTCGAAGACCGCTTGCTCAAATCCGGCAAGGTAGAGCTGGCAGCGGGTTTGAAGGCGATCGCAGAGAGCTGCAATATCATCTGTGTATACCAGAAGGAACCGGCCGGTCTCGGACATGCGGTCGGCTGTGCCCGCCCGGTGATCGGTGATAACCCCTTTGCGGTACTGCTCGGTGACGACCTCATTGACTCGAGCGTACCGTGTACCCGGCAGTTGATCGATGTTTACGAGAGTCGCGGTACAAGCGTGGTGGGGGTGATGGAGGTTCCTGCGGCAGATGTGTCCAAGTACGGAATCGTCGGCGGTATCGCACTCGATGATCGGACACTCAAGATCGATCGGATGGTGGAAAAGCCGAAGATCGAAGACGCGCCCTCACGATTCGCCATTCCGGGAAGGTATGTCGTGGAACCCGCCATCTTCAGGTATATCGCCGAAACCCGTCCCGGTAAGGGCGGCGAAATCCAATTTACGGATGCTTTGGCGGCACTTGCCCGGAACGAGGGCCTGTTGTCCTACCGATTTGAGGGTGACCGTTATGATACGGGAGACCGCCTGGGTTATCTCGAGGCGACCTTGGTGTTCGGCCTCCGTCGACCCGAGCTCCGGGATGGACTCGTTCGCTTGATGAAGGCGCATCTCCCTGCATGAGAGTGTTTGCGAGCATCCTCATTACGTTTTCGCTTTGGCCAACTCTGGCTTCGGCCTACGCGCCTCCGCCAGAGTTCATTGTTTCCCGATCCATCAAGGAGCGTAAATCGCTCCGGTCCGTCGAGTGGACTGCGCGGATCACGGATATGAAGACCCAGACGGCATTCAAGGAGCATTTGCGAGTGGAGTTTCCGTCCGGGCGATTGTTTGCCACGTATTCGGGCCTTTCGGATGAGCCCTACGGTTCACATGAGGCTGATTCAGCAGCGCTTTCTCGTCTCGGTCGATTCTGGATGATTGTGACCCTGGACTCGGGCGGAGCGAGGGTCAGATCGGCGCTTTCCGAGCTGGGAGTTCTTCCGGGTGACACGACCGAGTCGAAGCTGTTCCGCTCGGGAAAGTCGGTGATGTGGGGGTGGGGAGATGCGGTTCGGGTGTTTTTCGGAAAGGACACCTTCCTTCCCATGGGATATTCGAGCCGATCGGAGTCCGGGTCGGATTCATTGAGTTTCGAGAGCTTCATGCTTGCCGGAAACCAGCTTCAGGTGCCGAAGTTCGCGGCTGTGATTTCCGGAGCACTTTCGTATCGCTTTGAGATCCGCTCGGTGAAGGTCGATGTTTCTGCCAAGGCCGCGCCTGTGGCGACGACTCGGGTGGAGGTGCCCCAAGTGAAGGGCTGGGTCTCACTTGTTCGTTAAGGTGGCGGTCCCACGCCCGCTCGATGCGATATTCGATTATACCTATGATACGGATACGCTCGGCGAGGTCGAGGCTGGAGACTGGGTACGAGTTCCGTTCGGAAAGGGGCGCCTGAACGCCTGCGTGATTTCAGTTCATTCAGAGGCCCCAACCCTTCCCGAAGGGGTCAAGCTCCGGGCAGTGGAGGCGCGTCTCGATCCGGTTTTCCGGGTCCTTCCGGAGATCATGAAGCTTTGCTCCTTCGGATCGGAGTACTATCAGTATCCCTTGGGTGAAGCCCTGGCATCGGCCATTCCTCCGAAAATCGAAAAGCCCATCAAAGCGAGAGCTGCGCGACAGCCGGGGGTCTCTCATTCTCCGCGGACCCTTTCTGGCGCACAACAAGCAGTCTCGGAAACCATCAGCCGGATCGATGCCGGGAGCCCGGGGCGCGTATTCCTGTTAGAGGGCGTGACCGGTAGCGGGAAGACTGAAGTCTACATTGACCAGGTGAAGAGAGTCCTCGATGCCGGTGGATCTGCCCTCGTTTTGGTGCCGGAGATTGCACTCACTGCACAGTTGCGGGAACGCTTCGAGAGCGGTCTCGGGGTTCCGGCCGCACTTTGGCACTCCGCTCTTGCCGATGGACAACGGCAGGATCTCTGGAGGCGGGTCAGGCTCGGGGAGATTCGTGTGGTGATCGGTGCGCGCTCTGCTGTGTTCGCTCCCCTTCAGAAACTCGGAATGATCATCGTCGATGAGGAACATGATCCCACCTACAAGCAGGAAGAGCGCTTCCGCTACCAGGGGCGTGATCTGGCCTTATTCAGGGGGAGGTTTGCGAAGGCTGCAGTCATCCTGGGAAGTGCAACCCCCTCTCTTGAGACCCTTCAACGGGTCAAAGAAGGAAAAATCCATCACTTGCGACTGGATCGGCGCTTTTCAGAAAAACAACTGCCGGCAATCCACCTGGTGTCGTTGCTCGAAGAGTCGCCGGTCGGGGCCGGGACGGTGAAAACACATTTGGCCGAGACCACCATCCGGGCCATGCAAGAGACCTTGGATCGTGGCGAGCAGGTGATTCTCTTTTTGAATCGGAGGGGGTATTCCCAGTTTCTTCTTTGCCAGGGGTGCGGGGAGGTCAAGAAGTGCACCCAATGTTCGATTTCCATGACTCACTACCAGAAGCGTCCGCTGCTCAAGTGCCATGTGTGCGGAGCCAAAGAGCCCGTCCCCCGTCACTGTCACGCTTGTGGAACCGGTGAGTGGATGGGGATGGGTTCAGGTACCGAGTCCCTCGAGGATGACCTCCGTCTGGTTTTGAACGGAGCTCAGATTCTTCGACTTGATCGTGATCTCATTACTTCGCAGCAGCGCTTGGAGGAGACCCTCGATGAGTTCCGTGCCAAGCGGGCCAATGTCCTGATCGGCACGCAAATGCTCGTAAAGGGGCATGATTTTCCCGGCGTGACCTGCGTGGTGGTGGTGAGCGTCGACATGCTTTTGAAGTGGCCCGATTTTCGAGCGTCCGAGCGAGCCTTGCAAACCCTGGTTCAGGTATCCGGTCGAGCGGGACGGGGCGAGTTGCCGGGAAGGGTGTTCATTCAAGGGTATGATCTCGAGCATCCTGTCATCCGAGTCGTGACTGGCGAATTGGACCGGAACGAGTTTCTTGCCGAAGAGCTGGCCATGAGAGAGATGCTGGCCTATCCGCCGTTTTCGAGGCTGATCCGCTTCAGGTTCGAGTCAAAGGAAGAGTCGGTCAGCCGGGAGGTCGCCCGTGGTGCGGCGGAGGAGCTCCGGCGCCTCCTGCCGGAGGAGCTCCGGGGCCGTTTGCTTGGACCCTCCGAGGCGCTCTTGCCACGGGCAAATGGACGGTATCGGCACGATCTCTATTTCAAGAGCCCCGGAGTCGAGCTCCTTTACCGGGCGGGGCAGGCGATCCGCGCCTGGGTCGGAGACCGGGATGTCGATCTGATTGTGGACGTGGACCCATATCACTCGTAGACTGTTTCTATGGCATCCGATGATCGCCCCTTATCAATGCGGGCGAGAAAAAAAGTCAAAGAGCAGATGGAGAAGGCGGAACGAGAACGCCTCATGAAGCTCTTTCAGCGCCGGATGGAGCTTGCCCGTGATGGAGCCCTCGCGTATCGGGAGGGAAAGCTGAAAGAGGCGGTTCAGAACTATTACAGTTATATCGAAATCCTCGAGCGGACGAAGGGTGTCGGGCGCGACAAGCTCGAGCCAACCCATTTTGATATCAAAAAAGATGTGGCCGAACTTCTCCTGCTGAGTGGCGTTTTCTGGGATTTGGCCAAGATCCACGATCGATCAGGCAAGTCTGACATGACCCGACTCCGCTTTTTTCTAGACCGGTTTGTCGTGTTTTCAAAGAACATGCCATTTCACCATGTGTCGGCCGAGTTGGTCAGAAAGTATTTGGTCAATGGCACACCCAAACACCGTAAAGAGTTCAAGGACTCGCACATCCGGCTCGGTGGTGGAAAGTGTTTCATTGCAACCGCACTCGAAGACGAGTGCGCACCCGGAACCCTCGAGCACTTACGGGCATTCCGAGACCGCCGGTTGCAAACCACTTTTTTGGGCAGGGGTGCGGTCCGCTTGTATTATTTCATGTCTCCGCCCGTTGCCCTGGGTGTCCTCAGGCTTCCTGATGAAATCAGGAAATTCCTCGGCGCTTGTCTCTCGCGATTGGCGCGGACCCTTCAGTGAAGAATGGTCCCGATCCGGTCGAAGTGCTGGGTCGAGCGGGACAGGTCGTCAAAATCGATCCAGAGCGAGAGCCAGACAATGAAGGCCTTGCCTTTGATGTTCTCAAAAGGCACGAAGCCCCAAAAGCGACTGTCCTTTGAGTTGTCGCGGTTGTCCCCCATGACGAAATAATTCCCCTCGGGAACTGTGACGGCATCGAAGTTCACCGACATCATGCTCTGTTGATCCACCATGATGGTCGCCGTCTCGCTGTCAAAGCGATCTTCAAAGATGGTCATGCGGTCTTTAGGGTATTCCGCTTCCGAATCTTGGAGCCACTTCGAGTAAATCCGGTCCACTTGCTCCTTGGGCATGGGCTTCCTGTCGAAGGGCTTTCCGTTGATGTACACAGTCTTGTTTTTCATCTCGACGCGGTCGCCGGGGAGCGCCACGACTCGCTTGATAAAGTACACATCCGGATCGACCGGGTATTTGAAGACGATGATGTCGCCCCGTTCCGGACCCTTGTTCTTGAAAAAATAAAGGGGTTTGTCGCCGATCCAGTCCGTCAGGGGTACCCGGAGACCGTACGCGAATTTATTGACAAAAATCTGGTCTCCAACAAGAAGCGTAGGGATCATCGATCCCGAAGGAATCTTGAACGCTTCGATCACGCTGGAGCGGATCACCAAGACCAGGAGCAGGGCAGACCCGAGGGACACTACATTGTCCCAGGCGACCTTTTTCCAGGAATTTCGAGGTAACGCGGGTTGTTCCGGTTTGAATTCTTCTGCCATAGTAGGGATAATTTAACTCTGATTTCATGCAAATACTAGCGCGATACCTTGCAGCGGCGTTTTTTAAGAATCTCGTACTTGCCCTGACCGGCTTGACCGGACTCTTCTATTTTCAGACGCTGATCACCCAGGTGAATGATTTCACGATGAGTCAGAGGATCTTGTACCAGTTGTACGATATTCCCGCGACTCTGGTCATGATCGCACCCCCGTCTGTTCTGTTGGCCACCGTTCTCACCCTTTCAGGATTCAGCAAGACGAATGAATTGGTGGCCTGTTACTCGATCGGTGTCAGCATCCGGCAGATCATGGGGATCCTTTTCCCCCTCGTTTTCGTGCTCTGTTGCTTTTCGCTCGTATTGCAAGATCGGATCCTTCCGGCTTTCAGTGAGAAGAAAAGCGTTTTCTATTGGAAAGAGATCAAAAAACGACAGGACTTCTTTCTCGATGTGAAGCAAGAGAAGATCTGGTACCGATCGAACCGGATGATTTATCACCTCCGCAACTTTGATTCACGCAACGAGCGGATTCTGGGAATCGGGGTTTACCTCTTTGATGAGGGTTTTGACTTGATCGAACAGATTCAAGCGGCTGAGGCCCGCTGGGTCGGTACCGGCTGGATGCTCCAAAACGGAAGGGCCACCCGATTCGACAAGGAAACAGGATATCCGGTGACCGAGGAGTTCCGCCAGAGACCCTTGCTGATCAAGGAGGGGCCAGCGGATTTTAAGATGATCGAGCGGGAGGCCGAGCGCCTCAGAATCAAGGACCTGATTCGCTACATCCGGTCGAATAAGGAGAGCGGGATCGATTCCCGTGCCTTCGAGGTGAAGCTCCACTCGCGATTCAGTCTGAGCGTGATTCCGGTGATCATGTTTCTCCTGGCGGTGCCCTTTGCCATCTCGCGTGCAAGGGACGGCCGGACCGGCAGGGATCTCATGATCGCATTTGCCATCACCTTCTTTTATTGGCTTGGTTATTCGGTATCGCTGTCGATGGGGCAGAATGGCATGTTGCCCCCCGTTCTCGCGGCGTGGCTACCGACCCTCGTTTTCGGGGGCCTTGCCATGGTATTGCTGAAAAGGATAGGAGTGTGAGGAATGGCGAGACTCAAGATCTACACTTTTCCTGACCCCGTCCTGGCACAACGGGCCGCACCGGTGGACCGGGTGGAGGCGCACCACCGCAAGCTTGCCGAGGACATGCTTGAGACGATGTATTTCGCTCCCGGGATCGGTCTGGCTGCAAATCAGGTCGGCGTGCTTGAGCGGATCATCGTAGTAGATACCGAATACGAATCCTTGGATGCGGAGGATTTGAACCCGGGTGAGAAGCCACCCGAAGGCGCGGAGTGGATCAATGGCTCCTACGTGTCGGGAAAAAAGCCTGTTGTCCTCATCAACCCGGAAATCACCTTCCGGGAAGGAACATGTGAAATGAAAGAAGCCTGTCTTTCTGTTCCGGATTACAGCGCGGAGGTGAAGCGTTCGGAAAAAATCAAAGTCAGGTACCTCGATCTGGACGGCCTCCAGCGGGAGGTTTCTGCGGAGGGACTGTTTTCGGTCTGTTTACAGCACGAGATGGATCACCTAGCCGGAACCCTCTTCATTGACCGACTCAGTCCGTTGAAGCAGGATTTTGCGAAGAAAAAACTACTGAAGGCCAGAAAAAGGAGCTCAGGATGAGTCGCATGCGTGTGGTGTTCATGGGAACGCCCGAGTTCTCGGTACCGACCCTGCAATTGCTCATCCGCGAAACGGAAGTGGTGGCCGTCTACACGCAGCCTGATCGCCCGGTGGGACGGGGACTCAAGCTCCAGCCCTCTCCTGTAAAAGCACTTGCCCAGAGTCATGGAATTCCCGTGTTCACGCCCGAGCGCGTGTCGGTCCCGGAGGAGATCGATCGGATCCGGTCTCTTGCTCCGGATTTTTCCGTGGTGGTGGCCTATGGTCAGATTCTCAAGCCGGAGGTGATCGGGGTTCCCAAGTACGGCACGATCAACATCCACTCTTCGTTGCTTCCTCGCTGGCGAGGAGCCGCCCCCATCCAATGGGCCATTCTATCGGGAGACCGCGAAACCGGAGTCAGTACGATGTTGATCGTCCCGAAGCTCGATGCGGGTGATATTTTGTTGCAAGAGGCGACTCCGATTCAGGCGGACGATACCGCCGAAACCATTCATGACCGCTTGAGTGCGATGGGCGCCCGCCTGATCCTTCCCACGCTTGAGGGCATGCGAAACGGCACGATCACCCCCCGGGCCCAGGATGAATCGCAAGTCACCTATGCCAAAAAACTGGTCAAAGAAATGGAACAGCTCGACTGGGGAGTCGGTGTCGGGCAAGTCGATCTTCAGGTTCGTGGGCTGTACCCCTGGCCGGGAACCCGAATTGAGACACTTGAGGGATTGAGGATCAAGATCAAGAAAGGTCGACCTGCGGAGACCCCAGCCACAGGAAACGCAGGAACTCTGCAGGAGTGTTTCGGTCGCCTCGTCCTGAAGTGTGGAGACGGGGCCTATGAGATCCTCGAATTGCAAGAGGAAGGAAAAAAGACGGTATCGGCTGGTGAATATCTGAATGGCATGAGGGGCCGGGGGTTGTCCTTGCCCATGACTTTGAAAGGAAATCCGACATGAGACTGGCTCCATCGATTCTTTCGGCTGATTTTTCGAAGTTGGCATCGGAAATACAAGAGATCGAATCCTATGGTGCGGACTGGTTTCATGTCGATGTGATGGATGGACACTTTGTCCCGAATATGACGATCGGCCCGGTGGTCGTTCGCGCACTTCGTGCTCGCACTCGATCCGTTCTCGATTGCCACCTCATGGTTCGAGATCCTGTCAAAATGATTCCGTGGTTCATTGATGCGGGTGCGGATGTCATCACCCTTCACCTCGAAGCGCTCGATGATCCATTGCCGGCATTGAGCTCCATCCGGAGTGCCGGGAAAAAAGCGGGTTTGTCGATCAAGCCCGGAACCCCGGTAGAGAAGCTCGAGCCTTTTCTCGGTGCGGTCGATCTCATTCTGGTAATGAGCGTGGAGCCGGGATTCGGCGGCCAGGGGTTCATGCCCGAGTCGCTCGCAAAAGTGAAGTGGTTGGCCGCGCGGAAGCGGGCGACGGGGGCCGCTTGGGTTCTCCAGATTGATGGTGGAATCAATCCGACTACGGCTATGGCGGCCAGGGCTGCCGGTGTGGAGAACTTCGTTGCCGGATCGGCCGTTTTCTCGTCTCCCGACCGTAGAAAATCCTGGAATGATCTCATGGAGGCGATTCGATGAAGACTTTGTCACTCGGGGCAAGGCCCCTCACGCTCGAAGATGTCGAGGCGGTTTCGCGGGGTGGTGCCCGGGTGAAGCTTTCCGTCGAGGCCACCCGCAAAATCAAGCGAGCCCACCAGTATCTCCTGGAAAAAGTCCGGTCGGGAGAGGTGATTTACGGAGTCAATACAGGGTTCGGACTGCTTTCCAATGTGCGGATCGAGGATCGTGAGCTCGAGCAACTCCAGGTGAACTTGCTCAGATCCCATGCGGTGGGTACCGGAGAGGCGCTTCCACCCGAGCGGGTCAGGTCCATGCTCCTGCTCAGGGCTGCAACCCTGATTCAGGGGCACTCCGGCGTCGCGCAGCAGACCGTTCAGGCTCTGATTGATCTTCTCAATCACGACGTCATTCCGTGGATTCCGGAACAGGGGAGTGTCGGGGCGAGCGGGGATTTGTCCCCTTTGGCGCACTTGGCATTGGTGCTCATTGGAGAGGGAAAAGCCTATTTGAACGGGCGCTTGATTCCGGGAGCGAAGGCCCTCCGTGAGAAAGGGCTGAAGCCGATTGTGCTCGGGCCCAAAGAAGGATTGGCTCTAATCAACGGTACACAGTTCATGGCCGCTCTCGCTGTGCACGCAGTGCTCGAGGCCGAGCAGTTGATCCGTGTGGCAAACCTGTCGGGCGCGATGACGCTCGAAGCCCTCAGGGGAACCACCACTGCATTCGATGCCCGGATTCATGCGGTCCGCCCTCACCCCGGACAGATCGAGGTGGCAAAGAATATGCGAGACTTGCTCGGGCGTCCGAGGAAGAGCGAAATCGCTCGAAGCCATGAAGGGTGTGGGAAAGTCCAGGATCCTTATTCTTTGCGCTGCATTCCGCAGGTTCACGGCGCCAGTCTCGAAACACTCGGCTTCGTCCGCTCAGTGGTCGAGCGCGAAATCAATTCGGTGACCGACAACCCGCTCGTGTTTCCCGAGGACGGTGATGTGCTGAGTGGAGGAAACTTCCATGGCCAGATTCTCGCTTTATCGATGGATTTTCTCGCCATTGCGCTAGCTGAGATCGCGTCGATCTCGGAACAGAGGATCGAGAAGCTCATCAATCCTGCGATTTCCGATCTGCCCGCATTTCTGATGAAAAAATCAGGGATCAACAGCGGGTTCATGATTGTCCAGGTTGCGGCCGCCAGCATTGTGAGCGAGAACAAGACGCTCTGCCATCCGGCCTCGGTCGACACGATTCCCACCTCGGCCGACAAAGAGGACCATGTTTCCATGGGGGCGTGGGCGGCGAGAAAGTGTCTGAAAGTGATCGAGAACACGAGGCGCGTGTTATCCATGGAGCTGTTGGCTGCCACCCAGGGATTGGACTTGTTAAGCCCGCTCAAAACGACCGAAAAACTCGAACACCACAAGGCCGAGATCCGGAAGCGGGTTCCTTACTTCACCGAAGATGCGCCGTTTTATGAGGCCATTTCCGAGATTGAAGCCATCACTCATCGGTGGTGAGGGTCATCGGTGGTGAGTGACAGGGGGATTTCAACGAAGCGGCCCTTGCAGTAGAACGATTGAACTGCAGGTCGAGCACCATCAGCCGCGATCAGGTTCCCGACCGCCAGGCATTCCTCAGGGTTCGCTTTCAGTCGGAGCCAGGCCGATCTCCGGAGCTGATTCGAAACAGGATCGGCCACCACCACCTCTGAAATGCCCGCATTCGAGATTCCGGCTGGCTGATAGATGGACGGGGTTCGCTTGCCGGACTCCAAAGTGGAAATCGCTCCGAACAGGGTGCGACTGAAAATCATCGAGGGTATGTAGCTGTAGCGCTGCAGGGTCGTTCCCAGCGGAGTTGACGACGGATCCCGGTACCAGAGCAAATCATGGTGGGATTCAACAAAAAAGGAATTCTGAAATCCGTCTTGAAACACCGCGGGAATGGTCACGAGGGAGTCGAGCGGAGACGATCGCCTGAGAATGTGATCGAACGGGCGAGCGCCCACCCCGGTGACCCGCAAATCTCCTGGGCTTGAGGGTCCGGGAATCAAAAGGGTGTCGGGTCGTGAGCCGTCGAGTGGAACGATCGGAGTCCCGGTGAGAGCCCCCGAGAACATCCGGTAGGGCCCGGCGTTGAGGCCGGCCGCCTTGCTGACCTTGCCGTTTTCGAGGGTGATCCACTCATAGCTTTGGAAGTAATCACTTCCCTTCGAGGTCAGGATCTTTCCGTCCACCAGGATTTGGAGAGGAAGTCGGCCGGCCCCCAGATCGATCGTCCGGAGTTCCGTCCCCGAAAAATAAAACAACCGTGGCTTCTTCAGGTCCCGGGCATCGCGATTCCAAGGGTCATAAGGGGGGAGATCGGCTTTCGGTGTGAATCCGATACCGATCCAGATCGGAACCCACACCCCGTTGATCTTCGTCCATTGGAACTGTTCTGAGAACACGGTCGTATCGGTACCGAGCGTGGCGCGTTGGGTGAGGCGCCAGTCGGAATCCAGTCGATGGAAAGTGAAAACTGGACGAGTAGCCCCTCTCGAGAGTTCACTTGAGATCAAGCAATAACTACCATCCGGCAGAACATGTATTCCGAGCAAGGATTCCGAGCCGCTTCCCTCCATTGAGAAAGCCCCGGAAATCTTCGATCCACGAATCAGTTGCAAGCGTGTCGTGCCTTTGTCGGAGTAAACCAGAACGTGCTGGGGATCCGAGGATGATGCGCCACTGACCGTCCGGACATCATCCGGAAGCGGAAGCCCTGAGGCTCCCTCGATTTCGCGGAGTCTCGAGTCGGCAGGAGGCTGGACCGCGCTGACCCTCCGGTAAATCGACACTTCCGATTCGATTTGCCTGCGCGGAAATCCCTCGGCTTGAAACTCGATGGGGATCCTGACCCGGCTTTCGGTGGACCGGTTCACCTCGAGTCTGAGCGGAAGGGAGATTTCCTCATCAGCGCGCACATGATCGTAGCGGATCGTGCGACCGGCAATGGTAACGGTCAGCGGGCCGGAGGAGGCGCCGATGTTTCTGAGAACAAGGCTCGATTCGAGCCTCTCATCCTGACCGTTCCAAGAGAGGTCGATCGATCCCTTATTCACCGGCATTAGCAGGGGTTCGAGCTCGAGCTTAATGGACCTCGTCAGATCCAAATTGCCCCCTCCAGCGCTCTGGGGTTGGATCGAAATCTGCCCGGGTGGAAGGGGAGGGAGGGCGGAGCGGAACTGGATCTGGGACCGCGTAGGCCGACTGCCCAGAATCAAGCGTGCCCGGATTTCGCGAACAGGAATACCCCTCGAAAGCATCTCGGCAACCGCACCTGAGACAAAGGGTGCGGCCATGGACGTGCCATTGCGGAACTCGTATCCGCGCGCACCTGCGAAGGTCACCGGGTTTCTCTTCAAGGGCCAGGTGCTGAGAATCGCGGTTCCGGGAGCCAATACGTCCACCATGGGACCGTGGTTGCTGAAGTGGGAGAACGCACCATCCGGACCGTGCGCCCCCACGCAAATCACCTCGGAGTAGATGCAGGGGTAGACTCGGGCCACTGTCCGGTCGTTACCGGCGGAAGCCACGATGAGCACGTTCTTCTTTCTCGCTTCTTCTACGGCAGCGTCGACTCGAGCCGAGCGGATCGAGTGAGGCCAGGCCAAAGACAAGTGAATCACTTCGGCCCCATTCCGGACGGCATACTCGATTCCTTTGGCCACATTCTCGGTCAGGGCCGTTCCCGCTCCGGGTTCCACGCCTTGCGGTCGAATCGGGGCATTCGGTCCTGTTTGAACCACCTTCACGGGTAACAGGAGGACATTCGAGGACACCCCGCTGAACCCTCCGGTCGAAGCGGGCCGCGCACCGATGATGCCGGCCACGTGGGTTCCATGCCCGTGTGTGTCGGTGGTATCGGAACTTCCGTTGATGGCATTGAATCCGGGACCCGCCAACACACCGGTCAAATCCGGATGACTGGGGTCGATCCCTGTATCCAGGACGGCCACCTTCACTTTTCGCCCGGTGACGGGTGCGGGTGGATTCACATCTTCTCCGGGTACCCCAAGCAGGGTACCGGAAGTGAAGTGATCGATGAGAATCTGTTGAGCCTCACCCCGGTTCCGGAGTCCCCAGGAAAGGGCTGACAGATCTTGCGTGTCGGCAAGGGCGGAAGAAAAGAGGATGGATAAAACGAGGCCCTTTTTCAGGACATCAGTAACCATTGGAGAGGTACCTCGCTTCGATTTCATTACTGCTGATTCCGCTACCCCGCGCGATTTCTGACAGGGGACCGGCATTCATTTCGGAGTCCAGGCGGCCCACGGTGTGAGAGAAGTACTCAGAATCCCCGTTCTCGTCACCCGCCCGGAAGCCGCTGATTCGAACTTGGAAAAAAACCCGATCCTTCCCGAAAAGCCGGATGAGTTCCTCAAGGGTCATGTCCCGATCGAGCTCCGACATGGCTGTATTCAGGAGCCGGATCTTTTCCACCGCCTCATCCCGGGTAACCGGATCCCTGACAAACAGGGATTCCTTTCCGCGGTAGCGGGCTCTCAGGTTGAAGAGGGTCTCCATGACCGGTGTCACACACCCGAGCACCGCGGTCTTTCCTTGGGAGGATTCAGCCAAAATGCCTCGACCGGTTTGGTCCAGCTCCTCGGGGGTCGGGAGCCCGTAACGGATGGTGGGCTCGAGATCATGATCCTTGCACCACTCGCGGTACTGTTTGCTACCGATCAGAGAGATCATGCTTTCGGCGGCATCGCGGGTGGGCATCCGGACGATATCGAGAATCCGGAGCATCTGGCTGATCCCGTCCGGATGAATCAGGAGGTTCCAGGAAATCTGGAAGGCCTCGATCCGTTTGGTCTGGGAGAATTCATCGGGATTGATCACGCCGGTGCCGGGATTGAATGCTCCGAGCTCGTCAGTGAGTTTCCGGACCAGGCGGAGCAGGCGCTTGGTCCGCATGGACCAGCCGGCATGAACCTGTTGGACCCGTAAAAAGGGGCGGTGGTCTCGACCCGGGGTGAGCTCGATCTGCGCACTCGACAGGAAGGTCTTCGATCGACCCAGAAAATTCGATGCGGGATCGTCACCGCGGGCCTGGCCTCCGATCGAAAGAAGCGGGTGGATCAACCTGGCAAGACCTCCGAAAAATCCGTAAACGTCGGTTCCGAAAATTCGAGTCAGTTGCCCTTCGACCACGGTCCGTTTGTGATCCTCGGCTCTGTATCGCGCTTCCGGGTCTTCGGGCGGTGTGATGATGAGCTCATGGAAATTGACCCGGCGGGTCCATGAAAAGGGTCCGAGTCTGAAGAGGGCGCGATTTCCTTTGGCCGAATGATCGAGTTCATAGGGTTTGAACTCTTCTTCGAGAACTTCCGGGTTGTTCCGTTTCAGCAGGGTGATCAAGGATCTTGAGATTTTCCGGCTTTCGCTCTCGTCCTTACCCTTTGCCGGAAGGATGAATGCGCGTGTGTGAGCGGTGCCTTTTTGAAAACGGATGGATCCCTGTGCTAGATCGACGAAAAACCGCGCTGTGAGCTCGGCTTCAAACGCTCCGGACTTCATGCGTGTTAACAAAACCTGGACTCCGTCTTCGGTTCTGAGAAGCGTGGTCCGCGAGAGGATTCCGTAGTTTCCGCTCACTCCGGCGCCGACACTCAGGGCATCGCCCGGAGCTGCGAGTCCAAGGAGGGCACCCACCGGGATCTGCACCTGCACACCGGCTCCACCCGAAAACCCGTCCGTGATGATGAAGAGCTCACCCGGGGTCATGCGCTCCATGAAGGCTTTGAGCGCGCTTTCGTGCTCGCCGGGATCCTTGCCGGAGAGGACCTTCGAAAGCTCGCGCATGAAGGCCGGAACCAGGAGGTTCGACCAGGAGTCTTTCCAGGCGGTTTTGATGTCACTCAAAGGTCTCACGTGGACGTAGTTCCGGCTGATCTGCACCGAGGGAGCTGCCGAAATACCCACTGTGGGAATCCCTGAGACACCGAAGAAGCCTCCCGCTTGTACCGAGGCCCCGACCACATCGACCAGTTGAATCCGGCTCTCGGATCCATAATAGGTTCCGGTCATGATACTCCGGCTCGCTTGGACGCGGGCTCCGCCCACCGGACCACCCCAGACCGAGATGGGCTGAACATAGGGCTCATTCGGATTGTTTTGGAAGTGCTCGGTCACCTTGCGGATCATGTCTTCCTTGTGCTGACGGATCACGGAAGCAGGATCGGAGAGTTGGAGCCACTCGTTCGCTTTTTCGAGCAAGGCATTCAGTGCCGTATTGATCAGGGTGATTCCCCCGAAGCGAATCATTTCCGAGGCTCTTAGCGGGCTCTCGGGGTCCCCGTAGGTGAATCGAAGGGCGTATCCCGGATAGGTTTCCCGGAGGGCTTTTCCCTTCAGGATGTCTCCGTAGGTGAGTTTTGCATCGTAGGGCAGCGGTTTGAAATCCCGGATGCCGGTCAAGGCCATCAGTTGATTCACGCGCGCGAGCGTTTTCTCCAGAATCAACGCCTCGATATCGGTCGGGTAGGCGCCGGCACGGAGAATCGCCATCCAGTCCGCGCGGCCCAGCTTGGCGATTCGACGCGCGATCCAACGGACGTCCCCGATCGAGGTTTCGTCTGTAAAGGCGGCGGCATTGGGGCGGCTCAGAACGAGCGCATCGTTGAAGACCTTGGCAGTTTCGAAGGAGTAGAGGTTCACACTTTCCGGAATATCGAGAAGTGTGAGAGGAACGATCAGGGCTCGAAGCGATCGGCGCGAAGCGAGAAATTCCGGAGTCAGGATTCCCCAATGCAGTTGGGGAATCTCGATCCTCGCGGGTTCAAGCACCAGATCCTGTAGTTCCACTTCGGCCGAATCAGGCTTCAGGCTCTCGGCTCCGCCTCGAATCCACCTGCCACGGGCAGTGAGTGTTTCGCTGGCGAGCGTGTCGAGGAACTCATCTCGAGCACGCGAGCTCTCGAATCGGACTTTCAGGTAGGGGTAATGCCGCGGGCTCGTGACCGCATAGCCCAATTTCCGGAGGAGGGCGTTCCGAGCCAGCGCTGCGTGGGCATCGAGGCTCAGATTCATCTGGAACTCGCGACCGTCCGATGCCCGGACGCGCGAGCGGACGAGTCCGTCTGTGCCGGGAAGGGTTGAGAGGAACTCGAGAGGCTGGTCGCTTGAGGGGTAAGTCTGTCGATCGGCATCCGAAAGAGACAGGGGGGATCCGGTGTAAATCCGGCTTGGCTGGGGCTCCAGCGTGGAAGAATCGAAGCCTTGGCGAATCTGATCCCAGAGACGGTCCCGATCGATGGGTGACCCGCCTTGCACCAAGTCCAGGGCGGGGGCGCTCTCGAGCTCCCGAAGGGGAACGCGTGCGGACTCCTGGTTTGCGGCGGCAAATTCGCCCCAAATGAGGACCAGAAGCGAGGCTAAGATGCGTAAGGGAGTTGAGGCATTCAAGCTCGCGGATCTTACCGCGCCGCATTAAAAAGGTCAAGTTAACGAAATTACTAGAATGTTGTGAGCTTGATGCCGGCATTTACGACCAGGCCGGAGAGCTTGATTTCATAGGGTACCGAGCCACTCATGAGGGTCATGAAGTATCCAACTCGCAACATCAACAGGAGATTTGAGGTCACCGGCACCTCAACCAGCAGGCGAGGCGTCAAGTCGATCAGGGAGGAGGTGAACTGAAAGTTTGCGGAATCATTGATGGATAACTTGTTTACCCCCAGGGTCACTTCGAGGGCGGGTGAGACCCCCCAGATCTTGCTCTCGACATCAGTGTCCATGATCACGCGCTGTCCGTTCACCCGGAAGAAGTGGTAACTGGCACCCAGCGCCAAGCGAGAGAGTGGGGCGTTTCCTATGTTCGATGTTTGAAACTGTAGGAATGAGAGGGTGGCCACGGTCCGGTAATCAAACATCGCCACATTGTAGTCAATCTGGAACCCCGTGGATGAATTGAGCCCCCGTGATTCGGCTAAGTTGCCACTTGAGTCGTAGGCATCCACCGTCAGCTGCGCCATGCCGTAGCTCACATCGAAAGAAGAGGCGGTCTTGATCGCATGGGCCGGAATGGTTGCGAACAGGAAGCCCGACAGCAGCAGGAGTCTCAGTAGCGAGGTCACGCCCTCATTATGTCAGACCCGGACGCATTTACTAAGGATTTTTGCTGCCACCGGCTTTGGGCTTTTTCTTCTCGATATCCACGACCGAGGCCGGATAGCGAAGGGCTGCTGCGGGCTTGTCCAGCTTCGGTAGCCCAAGCTTCTCATAAACCCGCCCGAGGTAGTTGTAGGCCACCTTGTCATACGGATCGATTTTCAAGCAACGCTCCCATGCGGTTTTCGCGCCCTGAAAGTCGTTTTGGAGATAGCGTAGCGAGCCTTTCAGCAACCAGGCTTGGGCCAGATACTCATCCTGCTCCAAGGCGTCGTCGATCAACTTGTTGGCCCGAGCGAAGTCTTTGGAGGTGATGGCCTGCTGCGCATAGAACATGTTTTCGATGACTTTGTCGTTGCGATCGCGATCAAACTTGGCCTGTCCGTTGCCTGTGAAGCGAGCCGAGAACATAGCGTCCTTGTAGAAGCTGGTGGTGTTCTCAAGCAGTGCAATCCGGAGCTTCAAGTCCTCGATCAAGTCTTCGAGTTCCTTGTCCTTCTTCTTTTTTGGATCCTGGGGGGGCTGTTGAGGGTCTTTTTTCTCGTCCTCTTTTTTTGCTAATTTGTTCGCTGTATCGATTTCCTCGAGCGACATCGGATCAAGTTTGGCGCTGATGGAGAGGGTCTCTCCCTCCGAGGCCCGAACCAAAATCTCTTTAGGCTTGTAGTTCTGTTTCTCGACGACAAGGAAGAACACGTCTCCCAGTTTGGCCTCACCGGCGATTTCGACCGGGCTCACCCCCACGAGCTTTTTCTCGTTCGAGTTGAGATCGCGAGTGTAAACCTGAGCGCCAGCAGGGTAGGTCCTGACCGTGTACTTGGTTGCACAACCGGCCCCGCCAGCCCAAGTGACCAGTGCTGCAGCCATCAGCGTTGCAATCCGAGTTTTTGATTTCATCATGGAATCCAACCCTCCACGGACAAAGACCGCCCTTGTCCTATTGACTCTATCGACGGATTGTTCTTAGACTTTAATGAAAGTGAAGTCCTTAAGGCCTTGGATTTGCGTCATTTTTCTGGCTCTCTCGCTCTCGCAACCCGCGCAGGCGTTGATCGACGTTCCAACACTGAGGATGGGGCTGGGTTATAGCCCGCTCAACTTTACTGCCGGAAGCGTTTTTCCGGAAGACACACCACTTGGCAATTTCTTGACTCTGAACCCGATGTTTCTGTGGGACATGCCTTCAGTCCGGATGCGACTCGGGGTGAACTTTCTAACCGACCTCGGGAGTGAATACGGTTTTGTTTCGGTAGCCGGTGTCGGATTTACGGCCCTTCTTTATCCCTTGGGTCTTTCCTCGAGTAGGGAGATGCGCGACGACTTCTCCGAGGTCGTGAAGACCCGAATCAGTCCATATATCCAGTTCGGGATCACCCCAACCAAGCTCTCGATCACGGCGCGTCCACCCGAGTCAGATCCCACTTTCCCGTTCCCGGGGAAGTGGCCCTACTTTGCAGCTAACATCATCGAAACATCCTTCGGTGCCGGATTGGATTATCCGGTCGCTCGCGATTTGATTGCATTCTTGGGGTTTCACTACCGTTTCGCGGCTTGGAAAGAAAACGAGAGCTCCGACGGAGTGATTAGCTACAGCGGATTCTCCATCATGGGCGGAGTTTCCACCAATTTCTACTGAAGTCCTGAATCAGGGTTGGGTGGGCTTGGCAGCAGGAGCAGGCTTGACCTTAGCCTTGGCAGGCTTCGGGCGCGCAACTGAGGCTGGCATCCGTGCAGCCTTTGCAGCTTCCGCACTCAGGAGATAACGCTGCATCTCGGATTCCGAGACCTGGATCCGACCCTCCATTTGCTTCAGGCGATTCTGCATTTCGGCAAGACTTCTTGCGGCGCGTGCGCGCTCCTCGGTCTCCTTCAGCCGCTCTTCGGCGAGCTTGAGCTTGTCCTGGGTGACAGCCATGTCCCGGGCCACCTTCTCGTGCCAAGTGGGCTCACCTTCACCCTGATGAATCAGAGGAGTCCGGAACTTGTCTTCTTCTTTGGCGTCGGCGTTGACGAACTGCCCGGTTTTCAGGGCGCGGATGGCATCATCCATCTCATGAGTGAAGGCAACATTCACAATCACTCGACGGTTGGCTTCCTGGTTTTCCGGAATGGCCAAGCCTTTGCTGTCACGATTGGGCGAAACGGGACGGGATGAGCCGAAGCCCTTGGCGGTCAGTTTGGAGGAATCAAAACCAAACTTCTCGAACTCCCGGACCACAGTCGAGGCGCGTGCAGTCGAAAGCTCCCAGTTGGACGGAAACACCTGCGTGCCGATCGGGCTGTCGTCCGTGTGGCCTTCCACTGTGACGAGGTCTGCTTTGACGTTCCGCTTGATGCTGTCAATCAACTTGTTCAGGACAAATTCGGACTCACTGTTCAGCTTGGCGGTTCCGGGGATAAAGTGCAGGCTCCCATTGAAGCGGAGCTCGATCTCGGAATCGCGCGCGACCACCTGGACTTTCTTATCCAAGCCTGCGGCCGAGATGATGTCCTGGATCTCCTCCTCGGTCTTCTTCACGGTGGGGTTGATTTTCACCTGCCCCCCGAAATACCGCGCGACATCCTTCCTGACGATCTCGAACTTTTTGTCATCCACACGACTGAACGAATACATCAGAACGAAAAACCCGAACAGGAGGGTCATCATGTCCGCATACGAGACCAGCCAGTTCGACTCGTCGTGCGCCATCGCGGCCTCACCGCCGGAGTGGTCGGCTTTTCTCCGCTTATGCACCTTCTTTTGTGCAACCGACTCGGGACTCTCTCCCGCTTTTTGTACGTTCGGGGTTTTCATATTCAGGCCGCCTTGGCTCCGGATGCGCCACCTTCAGCTGCTCCGGAAGAGCCACGGTCTTTGGCATCCAAGAATGATTTCAGGTATTCAGAGATCAGGAGTGGGTGTCGCTTTTCCTGGATCATGAGGATGCCCTCTTTGACCAGGTTCCGCATGACCACATCTTCCTGGGCCACTTCGTGGAACTTCTCCGCGATCGGAATGAACACGAGGTTGGCAAACACCAGTCCATAGAAAGTGGCCACGAGGGCGGTGGCCATCGCAGGACCGATCCGGTCTTGCGCCCCCGGCTCGCCGAGTGTCTGGAGGAGCGAGATCATCCCGACGGTTGCACCCAAGAGACCGAAAGCGGGCGGGAAGCGAGAAATGGTGTGCCAGACCTTGACTTCGTCATGGTCGCGCTTTTTCTTTCCATCAATGTTGTTTTGGAGAATGCGATCGAGGTCCTCGGAGTTGAAGCCATACTCCACCAGCATTTGCATGCCTTCTTTGAAGAAGGGGTGGGCGTCTTCCGGGATCTGGTCCAGTGAGGCCTTCGGGTTACTCCGGTAAACTTGGGAGGTCTGGACAATGGTGTCGATCATCCCCGCATAGTCGGGGTCATGGTGGCCCAGCATCTTGCCGACCACGATCTTGAGTGCGGCAAAGAGCCGGTTGAACGGAAAGCAAAGCAGGGCAACGGTCAGGGTGCCCCCGAGAACAATCACGGCGCCGTGCGCATCCAAGAAAACCTTGATGTTCTTAGTCGAGGTGGTGACGACGAAGGTGACCACGCTCAGTGCACTGATTACTCCGAATAAGCCTGCGATATTCATTGTTCTTCTCCTCTAAATTTCGGGTTCATGCTGCCTGGCCCTGGCCATCGTCATCCGACGAGCCGGACTCCGGACTCACGCCATCGTATTCCTGCGTCACTTCTTCATTGATTGAGGCTCCGCTCTGGGCGGATTCCTGCGACTTCCAGAAATCGGCCAGGCTGAAGCGCTGATTCTCGAATTCTTCCTCAACTTTAAGGCAAATTTTCCTGCGCGCCTCGGCACACTGGGAGGCTGGAGGAAACTCGGTCATGTGAAAGAGATCGTTCTGAATCATCAGGGCCTTCTTGGTTGGCAAGAGGGACAAGAAGTTCTCCACAAACCCAGGATCATAGCCAGCCAGTGATTTCAGAATATCTTCCGCCTCGAAGGCTTCAACGATCTTCCGGGTCATTTCCGCTGGATACAGTGGGATATCCTGGAACAAGACGCGGACCTTCCGTAGTTTCTCACCTTCGGCCGGATGGTCAGACATCAGATACTGGAGCAGCTCCTCTTCTCGACCCGCAGGCAAGCTTCTCAGGAAGTCTGCTGCCAGCATCGGACCATCCGCGTAGACGGAAGGCGCCTTCTTGATCTTTTCAAGTCGATTTAAGAACGCGTCCACCCCGGAGCGGATCTCTGACTCAGGCAATTGCTTGATTCGGGTCAAATGGAAGAGAACATCGTTCTGCTTTTCGGGCTCAAGCCCCTGAAGCAACTCGCTCAGCTGCGGACCCGAGCAGTACACCCCGATGAGAGCGATACTTTCAGCCTTCTCTTGCATCAAGAGGTCCATGCGTTCGTTGGTGTTCAGTTTGAACACGAACATGAACGGATTGCCATCTTCCTTGGCGGTACGCTCGAGCACGAAAGACAGGGCAAAGCGGTGGAAGAACGACACGGCTTTGTAAGTCTCGAGCAAGGTGGGCTCTGTGGTCCGCACACGGAGTGCCGCACCCAGCTTGGACCAGAATCGAGGATCCATTTCCCGGAACAGGGATTTGGACTCGTGCCATCCAAGCGCTTCCATGATGATCACGGCCTCGGTGACGTGCCCTTGGGTGATGAACTCCTCGAACGCTCGGGTGACGATTCCAGGGTAGTTCTTGCAAAGTGCCAGTACGGCATCCTTCTCTTTGCAGAGTTTCTCATAGACTTCGATCCGAACGTCGTCGGCCAGGGGCTCCTGGTATCGGTCTTTGAGCTCTTCTTTGGCTTCTTCCTTGGCTTTGTCTTCTTCATTGGCCGCCTTCTCTTCGTCGGCCAGACGTTTTTGCTCCACCAGCACGGCCTGCTCGGCGCGCTCAGCCTCTTTCTGCTTTTCTTTTCGGCGCTGGAGCCAGAGGATCACGCCGGTCAGAACCATCATGATGACGATGATCCAGAAGGCGATCATTTTAGCAGAGAGCTCAGGTAGTTTCGGGGAATCCTGGGTCTTCGGAACCGGCATGCTGCGGGCGGCCCGGACGACTGCGATAGAGTCACCGGTTTCTTCATTCAGCTTGAGCTTGTTCTTGATCACATCCCGAACAATCTGATCCCGATCGGCGGGAACATTGTCCGTGAGAATCACCTGAATCTCCACCTTTTGCTTGAGCTCGAGCAGGATATTGTTGGTTTCGGCATAGCCTGCGGGATCCTGCATCGGCAGGCCCGGGAGGAACTTCCTCTCGGCTGCGGCAGAGTACTCCTTCAGCTTGGTATCGTCGTTCCGAATGGTGGCACTGATCACCAGGGTGTAATCCTCAGGCGCCATCAAGTTGTTCAGAATGGACCGGACTTTTTCCTGATAGAGATTTTCGAGGGTGGTGGTCTCTTCCCTGACGCTGACGCCGGAATCCTGCGCGAAGCTCAAGACCAGAGTGGCCTGCGCCACACAAAGGCTCATAGCCAAAAACAATGCAATTCGGCCTGCAGTTTTCATGTTCATGCGGTCACCTCACGGTTAGGGGTCGGTAAATCTGATGGCTTTTTCGGAATTTGAAGCTCTTTTCGGAGAGAGCGCATCCGCGAAAATCCCTCGATCGATTTCATCAATGTCTGATTCTGGAGCTGCTGGATCCGGGCCGCCAGCATCAGTCGGGCATAGGAGGAATCGGCATTCGCGACCAATCCTTTGTTTCGTTCGATCCACTGGTTCACGAGATCGAACTTTTCCTGATCCATTTCGCCGAGGATCCGGTGGGAAAAGCGGCGGGTGGCGTTCATGCTGGCCTTGGCGATCACATCGACTCGCTCTTGTGCTAGAGCTTCCCGTAGAGTCGCCGCATTGGCGTTTGCGATCTGGTGAGTGGCGGGTAGGGTCGTGGCCGAAGCGGCACCGGTACTATCTGTGGCGAGGTTCGATCCCTGTTGCTTCGCCTTGCGGCCGAGGAGCCCGAATCCAAGCATGACAATGCCGGTAATCAGGCCGATTGTGGCAATCTTTCTGTTTGATGGGCGAGGCTCTGCAACACTGCTGGTGGGTCCACCGGTTGACTCGAAAACGAGGTGGTCTGAGGCGGTGAGTTTCAACTTGGCTTGGATCACTTCACGGATGACGCGGTCCTGATCCCGTGAAAGTGCGGAACGGAAAAAAATCTTGATGGTTTTCTTTTCGAGTAAAGGAAGTAACGGGCTCTCGAACGGATGAGTGTAGTTCGGATCGGTGACCTCTGGAAGTCCGGGAAGGTGGTGGGTGGCTCTGGTCTCTTCGTAGGCGGCCAGTTTTTCAGGGTGGGCGCTGAGTTCGACCCGGGCCAGAATGGTGAATTCTAGCTTTGGCTGTAGGCTCCGGATGACCTTTGCCGCCAGGTCTTCGTAGGTTTGTTCGAAGTGCTGGATTTCAGCCGCCGATATGACCTCGTTTGCCTGTGAAGCATCAGTGAGGAGGGGGCCGAAGACCGCCATCATCGCCAGAGAGATTCTTAAATTTCGATAGAGTGTTTCCATCCTAGACACTCTTCGGAAAAGACACACGCCAGCTTAAAAAAATTTAGCGTTGTAGCATCTCAATGATTTCATTGGATTTTTCTTGGATGAACGGACTGCGTCGTGGCGTGGGAATCGATGTCAAAATACTGACGACCCGTTCAACCTCAGCAGGGGGCAGTTTTTTAAACTGATGGAGGTAGACCAAGCTCCTGAGCCCATATTCGATGCTAAGTGAGTCTTTGGATTGTAAGGACTGGAGCGTGAGGGACCAACCTTTCGAGTAGAACTGGGGAATGCTCTGGATGTTGCGACAAAGAAGGTAGAGGGTGGTAGGAGCCCTCGAGCGATCGATTTTTGCCCAGCTGGCCGCTAGCTTTGAAAGAAGAGTCTTTTTGACCTGGTCATTCCTGGTCTCGTCTACGAGCAAAAACGGATTGATCCCACCTTTTGTTTTGGGCGCGGGTAGGAGGGCCCGGATTCCACGATCGATGTCGGATGCTTCGGGTTTGGACTCGTGAATGACCAGTTTCTTGAAGGCGAACACCCGCAGAACCTCGGGTTGTCCCGGGTCAAGAAACCTTCTGAGTCTCAATGCCGCGGGAGAGTCGCTGACTGGAGAGGGAAGGCGTTCAATCTGAGGAATGATGGACAATAGCTCTGGCTCTGAAGCTCCGGAAAGGCCGACAAGAAGCATTTCAGTGAGTTGGGCGTGGTCTTGCGGAGTCCATTCCTGGAATTTGAGTTCAACATGCATGGCTCGGACCACTTCGGCAAGAGACTGTCCGAATCCGGGCTCACCGCTCCGCGCCTTCAGTGCGGGCCAGTCCCGTGTCTGAACCAGGTTTGCAAGCGGGGTGAGGAGGATGGCCCTTGCTTGGGCTTGCCTGTCTTGAAAAATTTTCTGCACTGAGGGCGGGGGTGGGGTGTCAGGGCGCGTGCGGAGGCGGAAGAAAACCACGACCGACAGTGCGGTAAGCAAGGTGAGGACGAGAACTCGGATCATTCTTTTGCCCATGCCAAACAGTATCTGCCGAATCAGTAAAGTCTGTAAAGGGCCGGAGCATTCGATGAAGTGACGTACTGCCGACTCATGATGAGAGCTAGATTGTTATGGGTTTCGCCCTGACCGGTATCGTACAAAAGGAGGGTCAGGGGCGAAAAGCCAAGAGTTTGTCTCTCGGGCGGAAGGCCTGTGATCGTGTCGTATACG
Organism: Bdellovibrionales bacterium; assembly: GCA_947462765.1. GTDB lineage: Bacteria > Bdellovibrionota > UBA1018 > UBA1018 > CAIMNF01 > CAIMNF01. Next base: position 73,308 of record CANHQK010000004.1, on the reverse strand, counting down.
ATCAGCTCTCCCGAGGAGTCCAGGGTGATCAATGCATAGACCAGTCCCCGGTTCGCATCCACGACCATTTTCGTGAGGTTGGTATTGTTCACCAATGGGTCCGTCGAAGGTTTTGCGACCTTCCCGACCGACGAACAAGAAGGTGAGCTCGTCGTAGCCCCTCGAATGATCATGAAATCACCTAGAGCTGATGAGCCGGTATCGGTTGTGATGACATACAGGGTGTCGCTTTGGCTGTGGTAGGTGGCATCCACCGGAAATGGCAGAACCGTATTCGGAATAACGCAGGTGGTGCCCCCCCCGGTCGATGGGCCGAATGTAAGGGTTCTGAGGTTCGACGAGACCGCAGTGTTCCCGCTCCAGGAAGCGCTCGCCGACAGGCTGTGGACCAAAATCTGGCCTTGGGATTGATCACCAATCCCTGGGCCGGGACCCATGAGTTGAAACAGCGTATTTCCTGAGGTGAACATTTTGTATACGCGATTTTTTGGAAATGCAGTGTACGGGTTCGGGTTGCAGCCGAAGAGGTTCGGCAAGAAGGATCCTGAGCCGTTGGGGCAAGCGGGATTGGATTGTAAAAGCGTAGTGGAGCTCCAGAATTCTCGGCTTGAAACGGTCCGTGAGGCATTCGTGTCCGAGGGCAGTTCGGAGTCAAAGAGATAACTTCCGCCCCAATTCGCGGTGACTCTTGAGGAGGCAGTGTACTTGGAAAGGGCTGCCGTCGAAGCCACCATGCTGGATCCGGCTGCCCCAGGCTGAACCACACCGCTGATTGCGCTGGAGGCAAAGGATCTGTAGCAACCAAACGAATTGGAACCGTATAAAGAGTCTGAACTCGGATACGCAGAGGCAAGGTCCAATCCTGGTGACCATCGGCTCGAGTTCCCTAGAAGGGCCACATTCAGGTTAGAGCCGACTGGATGCACTCCGAGCCATCGAGGCGTCTCTGAAACTGCGCAATTCACGGTCGCACTCGAAGTCAAAAGATCTCCTGTTGAGGTCAATTCACGGATCCGGATGAAGTTCGCCGTTTGTGAGGTCGTATCTTTTGCCACGAAGGCAATCAGGTTTCTGGAATATTCCTTGAATGGGATAGCAAGAGGAACGGTAGCCTGAGAAAGCGCCACTGAAACGGCACCTCTCCCGCTCGAGTTCGTCATCACCTCGGGGCGGGTATTCACGACCCGCACGCGGTAAAGGTAGGTTGCCGAGGTGCTGCTGGCCGGGTGGTCCAGTGAGGCATTCGATGTGTTGGTCGCCTCTCCGCCATTCACCAACACCAAGCGTACAAGGTAGAGGCCGAGATCACCTGCCAAGGGCTCGTTGGTCCTCTCGAACTTTCCGCTGCAGTCATTTTGCGGTCCCGCTCCCCGGTCGCTTGCTTTGATTTCAAATGGGGGAAGGGATGCACTCGTGATCGTATCCACCTGGTTGAGGCAGCCATTTACGTACCAGCGGGCAAAAATGGGTCGAGCCGCATCCAGTCCGAAAGCAGGATCGATTTCAGCGGTAAACTTCAGTGTCTCCCCTTTTAATGCGTAGGCTTCCAAGCTCCGTGAATTGCTCGGTGCCAGGTCCCTCACGATTTTGGTCACTCGATCGGTTGCTGAGACACTAAAAATAGCTTGCTGATTATTGCCGGAATTATAAACCAGCTGATTACCGGGGGCGCCACCGGTGGTCAGGTTGCCTCCGATGAGTGACAGAGTGCCGCTATCGTAAGATGAACAGTATCCTGCCCCGCCGGTAAAAGACCGACAACGATTGAAGAAATCTTGAAACTCCGCATTCAGTTCGGGTTGACTCGAGGTCACCAGGGGTCGACTCAGTCGTTCAATTTCTGCCCGGTAAAGCGATGAGGGAACCGCTGGATACTGAAGCTCAGCGGTAACTTGGTGATCCACCACCGTTTGGGCCAAGCCATCGGCTATTGCGGTGGGGGTGAGGTAGCAATACTGTATGGCAGGTGTACCAGAGGTGTTGATCCGGGCGAGAACAATCGGGTAAGTGACAGGCGAGGGGTTGGTCGCGGTTGGGGCTGTGGACATCAAACTACTCGGGCAATGGCTGTTATTCACCGCTCCCAATTCAAACCGCCTGATCTGGCCCTCATTTGAGCTGGAGGCAAATGAACCCTGGGTCAGGAAAAGAGAATAGTTCTGATCCACATAAAACCCTGAATTGTTCGGAATCTGGCCAGAGGATGGGGTGGCCGTTGGAACTGTATTAGGTGAAGTCGAGGTGGCTCCCCTCACCAAGATCCCCATGAAGAAGTTCTTGTTCGCATTTGTCGGAGCAAGGTCGGAGGCATTCGTGACTTTCAGGGCCAAACGAAAGTTCATCCGCGTGATGGTGGAACGGGGAGAGGTGATCAGAATCGGATTGGACTGCGTCTTCGGTGCCAGAAACCCGGCCTTGCCTGTGACGTTCACATTGAGTTTCAGCTCGATGGGGGGCGACACCACGCGCTTCGGGCTGCCGCTACTGTCCACGGTTGATCCGTTGAGTGCGAGGTCGAGTGTCGGATCGCCCGGGTCTCGGACATGGATTTTGATTTCGTGTTTTTTAACGGCGGATTCGCCAGCAGGAGGTGAAACGGTAAAGTCGAAAGTCTGTTGAATCACTCTCCTTCCGTTCGAGTCGTTCAGCCCCATGAAGGTGTCGGCAGTGACGCTAGATGGTGCAGAGGGGTTGGCTGCGGTCGAAAAGCTCGCAATTTGGTCAATGGGCTGAAAATAAGGATGCGGATAAGTGTCTGCCGGGCGCAGATAAGAAGACGCAAGTTCCGTGCTGTTGACGCCACCATTGGGTGCCCAGACCCGGGCATGGTCAGCATCCACGACACGAACCCTCACGGTTGCGGACTTGCCGGCGACCACCTCGATGGTTTCACCCGAGTTCAGCGACTTCCAGTCGGAGGCATTGGGATTGGCACCGGGGTTGACAAAATAAGATACAAGAGGCGCATGATTCCTCACTCTCAGCCTGACCCAAACCCAAGCCGTGACGCGTTCGGCGCTGATCTGGAACCCTGCCGGGGCTCCGCTCCCGCCCGGAACATAAGGACTGTCCGTGAGGTTGAATGGAATCAGGAACCCCTCGGAGTTTGAAAGAAATCTCGCCTCCTCGTCTCTCGGGCGCCACCTGATCGTAAAGGTCTTTCCTCGAGTATCGTTCGTTCCGTCCGAATTAACGTCATAATCCGAAGCGCCACTTTCTGTGACGCTCAGGCTCGTCCAAGAAGGCATCAAGTAGGTCGCCCCTTTGTTGGCCCCCCCCGCAATTAACACACCCCTGGTGGGCCGGCTGGAGTCTACGATGATATTCTTGAGCGGATCGAGGGATGCAGTGTCCTTGGCGTGGACCTGGATCTCGTACTCGGGCGATACTTGCCCGACCAGGGCGGATTCATCGAATTCAATGGGAGTCGAGTTAATCAACACATCTCCGGTCCCAACCGCAAGCGTCGCTGACGCGGGTGGCGACAGAACGCAAGAGTAAGGAAGAGAGGTGGATCCGGGAATGCACGTCGGCTGTACTCCGGCCTGGCTCGCCCCGCCGGCGGTGGTGAAGACCTGATTCCAGGAGCTGACCGAGGTCCCACCATTGTAGCTGGCGGAGGAAAGGGCGGTTGTGGATCCCGGTGTCGATGTGAAAAACGGCTTCTGATTTTGTTCCAGGCTAAAGATTCTAACTGTGAAATTTCTGCTGGGGCCGTTCTGGTTTCCAGACCCGCCGACCCCGGGAACACTAGGAGTCGCCCCGAGGTTGTCTTGAGCGACCAGATTAAATGAAAACTCCTTACCCGCATCCTGTGGAAAAATCCGCCACTGGAGAATGCAACGCTTGAAGTCCTGCAGGCTGACCAAATTGCGGGTCGAGATCGTTGTCGGATAGGTGCTGGGTCCTGAACTGCAGTTCGCTCCCCGTGTGCCGAAGCCAGACAAACTAGGTATTTCTTGGGGAACGGGTGAACTCGATGGGCCGATTGTCGAAATTCCGTACGTGATCACATCGTAGGGATCGTCCTCGACCTTCGGGTTGGCTTCATCGTATTGGTCGAGGGCCTGCACGGGAATCGATATGGTTCTCGGCGAGGAAGAAGAGGAGGGAAGCGGCTTAGCGTAGATCGCCAGGACCTGGTTTGAGCTCTCCATCCGGAAGTAGGTATCGGGATCGCCGGAAACCAGGCTTCCTGAGTTCAAGGTACCGGGGGTGACCAACTTGTTGATCTGCGCGTCTACATCCCCGTAGGAAATGGATACATCGTAAGTTCCTCCGGCATTGATCGGTAGGTGAGGCATGCGGGAGAAGGCAGCGTATTCCGTGTTATTAGTGAGGGGCAAGCGGCTCTCGAGATCGGGAGGGCCGGCTAATAGCTGATTACTGATCGCGGTGGCCCCGATTTCAGTGGGGTTCCAGGCGCCGGCGTAAGTGTTGCGACCGTAGCCGGAGATGGACTGAAAAACATTGTTATAAATGAATTGATTCAACGGGCGCACGAAAAACAACAGCCGATTTTGCTCGTTGTAGTGTGCGGCGGTGACAAAATTTGGTAATCCAGTGGTTCGACCAAAGAGAGACGGGAAGAGGTCGAAAAAGTAGTTGGCGGAGGTCAATGCCACAGGAAGGCTCAGTGATCCGAACTCCGCGGAGGTTGGATCAAGAGCCCAGACCGAGTGCACCATCAGTCGGCCTGGTGTAGCCGGGCTATTGTCTGGGTTCCTCCAATCCAGGTTCTGGTCCAATACCTGTTGCCCAACCGGGACATTACAGGCCGGGTTGGCCGATCTTTTCACGGCAAAGTAAAGCGCTTTTGCGTCAGCATGCAACAGAACGTTGGGTTGATCTGTGCAGTTTGAAAAGATGATAGAAGCCAATTTCAGTCGGTCAGTTGTCGTCGTATCGGTTCGAGCCACGCGCCAAACCCCGTCGAATGCAGCGCCCCCAGCCCCGGTCAAGGGCAAGGTGTTGGATTTCAAGCAAAACGGATTGGCCGAGATCGGGGCATCGTATGCGGCTCTCAGGCGAATAAATGGACTTGAAACCAAGTCCGGATTGGAAACGCTCCACACCGCCGGACGGGGCAAGGTGGGAGTGGTTGTGCTGGTTGCCGGAGCCAAAGCGTATGTCTGGTAAGTGGTTTGAATTGGATTCGGAGTCGGAGTTTGAGATGGGAGTGGAGGAGTTGGATTTGGAAATGTGGGATGAACGATAAAGTCCACATCCCGAAAAGCTGGCAGATTGGTTGCAGTATGGCTCGTTGAAGCCACGATGTTCCCCATCTGGCTCCCACCGGGGTAAACCACATCAACGATGTATCCATTCGCTCCCGGCACGGCAGTCCACCGATGGGTCACATTCACAGTCATTGATGGTGGTGCGGGTTCGGAAACTGTGCAGTTGGAGAGGTAGGGAATGAACTTCAGCAACTCGGAGTCCCCGAGCGTTCGGCTTCCGAGGACTTCCAGTTGGGCCTCATCGTATCCTCTCACTGAACCCGCAAAGGTTTGTACAGTCGAGTTGGTCTTGTTCTCGTCCTGGATTGCAAAACGGATCTCCGTTCCGTTTGGGTTGCTGCTGCTCAGTTGTTGGGTCGAGTTACTGATCGCGTTTCCGGCCAAGCAGGGCGCCATCTCGCGCTTTTGAGCCAGAAATTGGAGGGGGCGAGGGATGTTTCGCCCGTACTGAAAAACAATTGGCTCGGAGCGGTCAAAGTCTTTGTTCTCAAGACCGAGGTCATGTAAGCGCCCGAAAACCTTGAAGCGTGTCAATGCATTCTGGATCAGTCCTCGGGGATCTTGGTTGTCCGTTTTGCCCTCTAGGCCTTGATCCTTGGGCCTCCAGATGCCACGGATCCGGTGATACACTAATTTTCTGATCGATGGGGCAGCGCCAAGGGTTTCTGTGCCTTCATAAAGAACAGGTACGGGTTGAAGGGTGATCTTGCCCTGAAGGGGGGCAAGAGATAGGCACTGATCCGGGTCTTTGGCGTTGGTGCCCGCAGCATTGGTTGCAGTGTAAACATGCCCCAAAATGGGAGAGTCCATATTCGGGGCAGGCGCATTACAGTAGAATAACGAGTCCGAATGACGGACATTGTTTTGGGGACTCAGGTACATGACTTCAGGCGGTTCGTCAGGATTTAAGTTGACGTTGTCAAAGTCAATGAAGTTGATCTCGAATGCCCAGCCCCCTGAGGTATTCCGACCTGTAGCGGTTGACACGGGAGTCTGATTCCACCCCGGTCCGGAGTTGGTGAAGCAAGAAAAGTCATACTCACGGGGAAATGAATAGTTTCCGGAGTCTGCAAAGCGCAGGGAGTTGCCCATCCTCACGGAGGTTCCTGGCGAACCTTGGATCACTCGCAATTCCCCATTGATGGTCGCTGTCCCCACATTAAAGGTTCCGCGACATTGGGTGCCGTTGTCTGTCGGGCTAGCGCTCGAACAGAGTGATCTAGGTTGGGTCAGATAAGGACTCATGTTGAAGTCAATTAAGCCAGGCTCTAGTGACTGAATTCTAAAGTTCGCTCGGTTGGTATTCCCAAGCATGCTCGTATCAAAACCGATGGCTTCGTAAGAATTGTTAACGGGCAATGCCTGAGCTAAAATCTCATCCAGGTAAGCGTCGAACCTGAGGCGCATCGGCTCAGCCTGACCATTGGGTTCAGGGAAATAATTGGTGATCGTATTGAATGATTCGCGGGTCGTTGGCGGGTCTGAGAAGTTGATCAACAGTGGCGGTTTGGGGGAAAACATCACCCCTCTCTGTGCGGTAGCCATTGAAAACATCCCGTTTTCGGCGCGATCAAACACTTCTATGTCGAACGAAACCTCCGGGGTCTGTTCTTTCACGGCATTATCGACGGTGACTTGGGCAATCGCAGCACCGCATCGGGTGTGGCCAGCGGGGCAGCTCAGCAACTCCATGGGCGCCTGCTGGGGAGGGCGAGGTGTGGCTGGGGGCGGTGGTGGAGGCCAAAAGGGCATCGGCATCTGAGTAAATGTTGACGGCACCCCCGGGCTCGAAGCCGTGATCTGCCCACCCAAACGGATCTTGGTCTGCATGGTTCTGCCGGTCACTTTGAAGTAGAACTGGTCCGGGGCACCGTTGGGGTCTTGATCAATGTCGGGATCGAAAGCCAAAAAAGCACAGCTCCAAGGGCCGTCCTTCTTATCCTGGATCCGGGTGTAGTAGTTGATGATCGGGGTCCCGCTCGGCTGTGCAGATGGAGGAGCGGCTGGAGTGGGGGTGGCGTTCGGGTTGTTTTCGCAATGGGAATTGTGGAGTTTCCACCCCGGAACACCCGGAACATCGGACTCGGGGTTGGGGAAGCCCGACTGGATGGCCTCGTCGTACAGGGTACTGTTGATCTCGTTTTGTGCGTTCCTGATGAATTCCGGTTTGCGGTTGGTGTCATTGTATACAAAGTTCCACCGGTAGGGGACCCAGACCATGCCGTCGGTGTACATGGCAAAAACATCGCGATAGGCCGTGTGACACTGGTCGTTGAATACTGGGGCGCCGCTCTCTGCACAAACGCTATCGGGATAGTTGCGCTTCAAGAGGGCTTCATCATGGCTGATTTCATATAGCTCATAACGGTCCGGCTCATCAAGGCTGATGTCCGTAACGGGCAGGTATTTTCCAAACGAGTCGGACTTGAGAGCCGTGGATTTTTCAATCGGCTCCTTAAGTGGGTCGAAGGTCGGGCGGTTCCTCATGGACGGAGGAAGTTGCCTGGGTCGATATTTTACCCAGAGGAGCTTTTCTATATGGTCTCCTTCGGGGTCGAAAGGCTTAACGACGACGCTCAAACGGGGAGAGCATCCGGAGATGCCACACATGCCTTCGCTCACGGCAATGTTCTTGCCGGGCATCGGTATGGCCTGGCCGACCGGGACCTCAGTGGCCACATTGGCTCGGGCTTTGAAGGGCGCAACCGGTGCATTCTCAGAATTGATTTTAAAGTCGCGGGCAAGTTTGAAGCAAATTTCGCGTGTGCAGGTATTCAGCGAGTTTTCGATGGTGTCTTCGGCGACAATCCCCGGGTAGGTGGATTCCGTGAAGGTGAAATTGACTCCGAAATCGCGGACAGCGCTCAACACCCAGGGGTTGTAGGCCAGTCCGTTCCGAAAAAAAGTCATGAGTTTGAGATAAGGAAGAACTGAAAAGCTGAGCTTTTCAGATTGAGACATCAAAGCATCGATGCGGGATTGAATAATTCCCCGAATGGCAGTGAATTCCGCTTCACTGTAGGCCTGAATTGGTTTTGGATTCTGTGTCGTGTTGTAAGAATCCAGCAGATCAAAAGCCAAACGCGAAGCAATTCCGGGCCTTACGAATGAGTTACCCGAAAAAACCACATCAACAAGAGAGTCATTGATGTTGAGGTCGGGGATATCAACGGCCAGAAGGAAGGGTTTAGGAGTCGTGGTGTTTTTGGGGAGCGTGAAAGTAAATCGGGTGGATCCACTTGCCAGTGCCGCCTTGGCTGCGGCGGTTAGATCCAAAATGTCCCCTTTAGGAAGATAGTCCGGGCCTACGGTTTTCAGTACGACATTGTATCGACGCGGGTTCAGGGCGACAATGTCCTGGAGGTCCACGTGTACGCGTTCCCCCGGAGCGATCCGAATTCCCCCGGCCCGATTGGGAAGAGCGTTTTCGCCCCCGGTACACGAACCCAGAAGAAGTGAGATCGCGCCCACGCGCAGTGCAGATAGCCACGACATCTTCAAGCGTTTCACCCCCCCTCTTCCCTTTCGTCCTGATTCAGTCAGTACATCAGTTTAAATCCGCCTCCGGAGATGACCGGTGTGGCTTGATGTCCCGAATAATCGATATCGACAGTCGGCATCAGCAGGTCCCCGGTTTTATCCCCGTTCAAATCCCCTAAACTGACATTGTTCAAGAAAAAGATACCCACCGATCCATTCGCCTCATAGGGCCTGAGAGCCAAAGGAGAAAAATGAAGCCGGGTCTGGTTTCCGGAAGTGGACGAGAAGATTGTCGAGTTGTAGTCGGCCGGAGCTGATGCAAAAAGCCCCGGTCTTGAGTTGAGTGCCCCTCCCGAGGAGTGTCCGAATAAAATGAACCCGATGCCGCTCCGGCGTCCCCCCACTCGAGGGATTTTTGTGTCATGAGCATCGGGCCCACCGCCACCCACGATCAGGTCCGAGGTGCCTGACACTGCATCACCAGGCTGAATTCCCGGATCTCCGTTTATATTGCCCCCCTTGGATGGAAGACTTGCTAACAAGACACTTCCGAATTTCATATCGAGGTTGGGGTTAATGCCAGGAAGGGCGATCGTCTGTGGAATTTGTCTTTTGGTACGATTCTCTACGGCTATCGATGCCCGATTGGTGTAGTTGTTTAGGTTAAAGGTTGGGCACGGCCCCGGATCAGACAATACGGGAGTCCCAGGCTCGTTGAATGCTGGCATACTGAGGCCCGCATTTGCATACATGGCTCGGACATAGGCGCGCGAGTTGTCCACATTGCACAGAGGACCGTAGTACACATAGAGTTGGCCGCGCGATGAATTCACCACCAGGTCGTGGAGTGAGTCCCCGTTGAAATCACCTACAGCCATGTTCATGCCGAATTTGCGCCCTGACCCAGTACCATCAAGCGTGGGCTGGGTGACTCCGCTGGAAGAATTCCAAGGCTCGGGAGAAAGTGCAAACAGGCCACGGGATCCTACCGGAGTCAGGTTGGCACCACTCAGTCCCATTCCGGTATCACCATAGTAGTCCTGGGCGCGGGGAGCTACCACACCCCCTCTTGATCCGTAGTACAAGAATACAGAACCCCGTTGAGAGGTGTCTTGTCCACCGCCGGAGGTCAATCCATACAGCGATATCTCGTTCGCCCATCCTGGGAGGTCGAACCGATCCAGCTGGTGGCGAGGGGCTCCGACGGCAAGATCTGTGATGCCATCTCCATTGAAATCCCCTGCCGCGAGGCTGGTACCAAAGAACTGGTCCCTCAGGTAGAGCGCGCCCCCGGCGAAGTTGTGAAAAAACGGACTACGGATTACGGTGGCTCTGCTACCACAGTTTCTTGGTCCATTGTTCAACTCAGCGTCTGGATTACATGTTGCCTCGCCCTCGTCGGCAGCGGGTGTGCCGGTCTCGCTCCATCGGAGGCGATAGGTCGAGTTACTGAAATACAAGCTTCCGTAAACCTCACGAAACGGAGAGTTTGCAGCACTTGTGCAGCCCGTGAGATAATCGCCACAGGTCGCTGGGGCCTGGGCGTCAATCGGCGTCGCCAAGCGGGAGGGGGTCTGGTAACCGCCACTACTCCCGTAAAATACCACCACATGACCAGAATCATCCAGTGCCGACCCGTTCCCGGTCCCTTCACAAAGACCAGTGTAGGTTAGGTTATTATCATAGTAGGTATTCGAGCAGTCCCATCTGCCGTTACCGTCAGCCGATGTCGCACTAAGGGCTGGACTGCTAGCTGAGGGCTGCCCGAGTGCAAAGTCCGCATAACCATCAGCATTGAAATCACCGTAGGCTACAGCCTTAGAGTGACGATCCTGCCAATCCATATTGGTCGTGAGCTCATAATCCGATTGTGGCCTGGCAACATTGGTAGCAACCTTTTGGGGATTTCGGTTGGCACTGACTCCCCACAATGGTTCGCCGTTGATAATGCCGGACTCCGACCCGAAGAACAGGTAGAGTTGGTTGTATGAGGTGCCTTGGTCGTACAATACCAGATCCTCACGGCCGTCTTTGTTGACATCACCAGCCCGGAAGCTGTGACGAATCCAATTCGGGCCAACCCCGGTAGGCCTTTCCAAATACTGTGGCAGACGCAGTAGAGTCCCATTTATATACGCCGAGATTGAGCCACCGACTGAACCAAAACACTCACTTGCAGAAAGAGTCTGGCCATTCGTGGGTTGGGTCCTCATTTCGGATATTCTAGCTCTGCAAAAGGAGTTGGTGACAGGACCCATGGATGAGCCGAAATAGATCATTCCGTCAAAATATTCGGCACCATTCAGATCCACTCTTTTGACTGGAACCAAGATTTCGTCAAATCCATCCCCATTGATGTCACCAATGATGCGGGAAGTTTCCGCATAAAGACGATTGGGTGAGTTGGAACTGTCGGTAAATGGATTTTCCGAGCCCGCCACGGCTGTGTTGAGTGGGACATCAGCAGTAATGGTGCTTGAAGAAGAATGGGCGAATACAGCCCCTTCACCGGAATTACGCCCACGGGCACCCACCCAGACGTCCCGGCGCAGGTGCTCGTGATTACGTCTTTCGTTTGTGCCCAGAAGGAACTTCCATGAGGAAGCGGCTACGGATGAGCCGAAGAGTGCTTGCGGAGAAGAGGTGTTGATCACACCCTCGGCGCCTACACCATTGAAGGGGTTTCCGTAAAGGACGGAGGTTGAGCCTTGGCGACCGTTCGATTCGGCATAGCCAGCAACCATGTCGGACATCCCATCACCATTGACGTCCGCCGATGCCAGGGATGATGGCTGATACCCCAACAAAGTCCTAATCTGCGGTTTACAAGATGAACCTGCCGTTGAGGCGCCGTTACGGCTTGTGACGGAGGTCGTTGCGTCTGTTCCATCAACAAAATAAACGATGCCGGCATTGCTCGGTAGCCGTAGGTTCGGGAACTCGGCCGAAACCGTCATGGTCTTCGAGTCAAAAACCACTTTGGATTGGGCTTGGAAGGTGGAGAAGGCAGTTGCAGCGTTAGTGAGCGAGGCATTGTTCGCTGAAGGACCGGGCGTGGTGATGGATGAGCCACGTTGCGCCAAGCACGAGGAGTTGCTTGTCGAGGGTGAGGAAGACGGGTCATTGAGGTAACGGCCATAGGCGTAGGAGAAGTCACCGGCGAAATTCCCGTAATGAATGGACAGGGTTGATCGTCCGATGGAAGTATTGGGACTGAGTCTGCTGCCGACGACTACGTCTCCGTATCCATCTCGATTCAGGTCCATTTGAGGCCGAGAGCCACCCGTTGGAGCGGTTGCCCCATCCATGGAAATGAACTCATTTAGTGCCGACCGGCGGACCTTCGCCGCATTCACGGGGGATCCGATCGTCAAACCAGATGACAAATTGTTTGAAGCCAGATTTGCGATGGTGCTATCACCGCTGAAATTCCTGACAGCCACCTCCCACATGTTGTGGCCCCTGATACGTTGATGCACCTGTCCTTGGGCATTGTAGATTAATTGAAGCACGCCGTTCTCGGCAGAAGTCTCTGCAAAACTAGAGCTTCCGAGAAATTCACTCAAGTGGTACTGAGCAATCAGATTTGAGTCTTCGGTTCCTGCAATGCTCAAGCTCGAACCGAATCCCGACACAGCAGGGTCAGAGTGCTTGATGTGCGGGAAGATGGCTGAAAAATTATTCCGGCCTGCGAGACAGGAATAGTGATGAATCCTTTGGCCGTGCGTGGGGTGATTTGCAGGAAGCGTCGGCGCGCCCCGGGTTCCGCAATTGAAAAATGAGCGTGTTGGCCTGATTTGAGCAAGGTCGGAAGCCCCGTAGCTGGCGAGCGCCAAGTGACCCCGATGTCCCTGGCGATCACGGATGCTCCCTGAAAAAAGGTCTAAAAGACTCTTGAAGTTGTTCCCGCCGGGTAAGCTGATTGTGCCAGCGCCATTGCCCTCTGGAAACCAATTCGCCCCCGCGTTGACCGTTACGTTGTAGTCCTGCAGAGCGCTTCTTCCGAAATAAGCGAATACGATGCCTGTGGAATTCCGTAGGCCCGATGTGGCATTGTCTCCTGCGGGAGGCAGGGGGGCCGCCCCAGCCGACCATTGTTGGTTAGTCCAAGCTCCATTGATCGGAGGTGTGTTTTTTCTGGAAGTAGTCGTGGTCGAATAGTTTGCGTCAGCTTGCCTGACATATGGGTCTTCAACATTCAAGGCCAAATAATTCATTGATTGCGTAGCGGGCAGCTGACCCCCGCTGTTTGACACTGGCGAGGCATAGGAAAAATCCGGCGCACCCACGACAAAATCATAGCCATTGGCCAGTGCTATTTGTGACTGAGAAACAGGGATGGGTACAGGCAGTCTCCCATCGATATCTCCCCCGGCCGCGATACTCGTCCCGAAATGCATGCCGGCCTGGATGAAAGGTGGATAGACTTTGATGTAGGGCGAGGACACCATGTTTCCCGGGAAGAACTGTTCCAGATTCGGGTGGACGGGAACACCCACGTCGACCGTTTGTATCCCCTCTTTTCCACCAAAATAGACGTAGACACAGCCTACATCCAAAATTGAATTCCCCCCGTTGTTGGTAAATCCGAAGCCATTGTAAGTCTCATAGCCATCCCAGGAGCAGTTCGGGTCTGAAACGGCCACGTCTCCATATCCATCAGCATTAAAGTCTCGAAGGTAAGCAACGCTATGTCCGAAGTAACCCCTGTTCCCCCACCAGGTCGTATTGTTGATGTTGTGAGTGTCGGGGTGAACTCTAAATTTTTCTGCATAATCACTCGTGATGAGCTCAACGGGAGTGCAGTTTTGCTGGATCAAAGAAGAGCTGCTGCAGGTCGGGCTGTTTTTAGGAAGATCGGCCGCTTTCACTGGATAATTCGGAAAGCGTTGGCGTTGCCCGTAAAAAATGAAAGCTCGACCGAGGCTTTCATTCGCGTTGCCCGGTGCGCCGATAATCAGATCGTCACAAGAATAGTAGCTCTCAAAGTTGTCGACTACTGACTTGGCAACGTCTTTATTGATATTTCCAGCTGAAAGGCTCGCACCGAAACGAGATCCTGTTAACAGATCGCCAAAGGTGAGCATTTGGATCCCGTTAGCAGCGGTAATGGTGCCGTTTGCGGATGTCGAATAATTATAGTAGATCTTGACCGCGCCGGATGACGGGTTCTCATTGAAGTAGGGAGCTTGGTTGTAGGTGATATTTGGCAAGCCCACAGCGAGATCCGGATTTCCATCACAATCGAAGTCTCCAACAGCCAGACTTTCTCCCATTCGACTCGGAGAAAGCAGGGTAGGGTTGGCTGATCGTGGGTCGGACCAAACCGATTGCTCAGGCGCGGTTTCGTAGTTCCGACCTGGGCCGGAATTGCCATATTTCATGAGTGGCTCACGGCGGCCATTGGAATTGTCGTACCGTACCACCATTCTCTCGATCGGCTGTCCGGGGCGTCGGCAGGTGTATTCCACCTCGAGGTTCTTGACCAAGCGCTCGTTTGTTGGGTCAAGGCCGGGGGTGGCTTGGATCTGCAGAATGTTGCTTTGTGATGAATTGAGAGTAAGTTCACCAGAGATGGGGTTTCTGACTCCCCCTATGCCTTGATAGGCTCGGGCCGTAATATTGTTAAATCCACAGGAGTTTGCGGCCCCGTTGTCGGAACATCGCAAATAAAGGTAGGTGCTTCCAGCCTCAGGCCCTAGACCCAGTTGGGTCAGGTTGCAATTCGGCGCTTCGAAACTCGGATCGATCAGTTTACTCTTGGCGTTGGACGCTAAATTGTTTGAGTAGTTGTTGTCGGGGTACTGGGCTACTACATGAAACTGATAGAGGCTACCTGGTTTAAGTTTCGAAGGCCCCGGATTGCACTCCCCACCTGGCCCGAGTGTGATCCGGTTATTGAAGGTGGTGCAAATCGGTTCGTCTTGATATCCGATGCGGAAGTTTGAGGAGTTTTTCCGAGTCAGCTGAGTGGGAGCTCCTGGAATGAGTGATTCTATGGCATACACGAGGTAGCGCGTGCCCTGGTCCTGCGGGTAATCCCAGGTGAAGCGGAAAGCCCCGCCTTCCAAGGATTCGGGATTGCTGATGACCCCGTCGAACTCCCTCCAGGTGCTGACGTTTGTGCTCACATCAAGCCCGGTGAGTTTTCCTTCGCGGTTGCAGCCTACGGCAAAACTATAAGAAGTTTCGCTCTGAATCTGATCTTCTTGTGCGTTCAAGATCACGGGTGGAACCGACGCAAGACGTAGCCTACTGGTGGTGCTTGCGGTCAAAGCATAAATCTCATAGCTCGAGCACTTAGAGTCAAGTTTCCAGTCGATGCTTACGGAGGTAGGCCCCATTACGGTAGCCTTATTGATCCCCGCGAATTGGGCGGTGATGTTTCCTCCGAGGAGGCCGTCTGAACAGGAGGCAAGTAGCGGCAGCAAAAGAATGGTTAGCCTTCGAGCAGAGGTTTTACGGTAGAACATAAAAGGCTCCCCCTTGAAGAATGGGCTTTGCTCCCGGAGTGGTCTCGGTGGAGTCCCGGCCGGGCACTCCGAAAATCCAAGACCCGAGACATTCATTGGACGAGCCCGGCTGACACACTCGAGTCGTGCTGTCGCGGACCCCCGTTTCCAAAACCGAAAACTTGGTTAAAGAGGAATATTCGTACTGGCCCATCCGGGTCGAGCCGGCCGGCTGGGGCGCGAAAACCAGGGTTGGATTACAGCGGGTGATCCGGCGAGGCTGCCCGTCGATCACTTCCTGCCTCAAGAAGCATTCCGCGTCTGCCTTCGGTTCGAGTTGTGTGGTGACGCCCGATTCGGTCTGGTGGGTTTGTGCTCCCATTCTACCGCCAAAAATAACCAAAACCCCTCCCTGGTAGAGGTAGCTCCTGCTGGTTTCTTTCTTGTTCATTCGGAAGAGGTTCATGCCAAGGTCTTCGTAATCGTCACCGTTTAAGTCCCCGAGATTGACGAGGGAGCTGCCGAACCCAGAGTCCAACCCGGTCGAGTGACCCGATAAAAAGTCAGAGGAGCTGTAGTCGATTGTTTTGCCGCCAAAGCTTTCGTAGGTGCCGGAGGCAGTGGGGAGAAATGTGCCTTGTCCCCCGCTCGTGACAGGGGGGTACATTCGATTGTCGCTCAGGAGAACCTTGCCCTTTTCCGCCCCACTCGACACCATAGGCAGGATGAACAAGCGGCGAGAGCCCTGGTCTGTGATCACAATATGCCCCATGAGGGGCGAATCATTGGCGGGACGCTCCATGAGTTTCGAAAAACCGGCAAAGGAGGTTCCGAAACCGGTGCTCACGGCGGCGTTCAGTCCGACGTCGTTGGATTTGATCTCGATCGTATTCAGATCATTCGTGACCCCGTAATTACCCAGCCCCGAAAGGTTGGTTTCATCAAGAATGCACCTTGGTTTGTAAATGAAGACTGAGGCCCGGTCTGAATACTGGGCTCGAACCGCGAGGGCGGATACCGGCTTCCCTGCGCAGGTGCCCATAGGAATGGCGCTCAAGACACTGCCAAAAGTGGTGGTGTCTGCCTCGGCAAACACTTGAATCTTGGGACACAGTCCTTGAGTGGTGCAGGGGGCTCCCAGTGTGTTGTTGTCCGCGCGGGTGGATGAGAAGCCTGTGAAGCCGTAGGTTCCGAAGTCTTGCCCAGTGTACTCGGCCCGAATCGGGTATCCGAAGTTCGAATCAGCTTGTGGATAAAAACCGTTTGCCCCGCCTCCGTACATCACGTAAACTCGTCCCTGCCCCACGCGGGACGCCGCATTGGTGTTGGTGGAGGATGAGAGGCACGAGTTCCCCGCCCCCGGGCAGTTCGGGCTTTGGCGGTTGTCAGAAATCCCGTTATTTTCAAGAGTTGTAACGGTTTGGCCGAAGGCCAAGTCCATCTTGCCGTCACCATTAAAGTCCGCGACAGCAAAACTCCGTCCCGGATCGAGAGATGTGGTTACATCAGTTGTTTCTGCGTTATAAAATGAGGAGTTCGAAAAGGGCAGGTAGTTCGGAAGGTTTGTGGTGGTGAACTTTCTGGGGCTCCCTGGGTTGGAAACCTCCGATGGAACGCCTTGGTTGATTCCACCAGCCCCTGCGAAGAAAAGATAAGAGGCTGACTCTCCCACCAGAAACAATGAACCAAGTGAGCCGGACACCACGCCGGTAGGAATGATCCGGAAACCAGCGGTGTCATCGCTGCTGACATTCAACTCTACGAATTGATTGGTAGAACGCTTGAGGGTCACTCGACACGATTGGCCGCGCCAGTCCGCACAAGGATTGCCCCTATAAATCCTCACGCGACTGCGGGTGCTCCCACGGGCTATGCGGACAGCCACGTCAGAGAGGCCATCAAGATCGAGAATGTCTCCCACTGAAACCGCTTGATGGAAGCGCAGGTTAGATTCTTGACCTGAGATGGATCCCGATGGTTCAAAAATGGTGTCAGTGAGGTTCCATCCGGAGATCCCAGACTGTCCAACTCGAAACCGATTGTACGTTCCGGCGTGAGAAAAAAGAGTCGTAAAGGCACCATTATCAAAAACGGGAGGGATTGGAGCCCCGTTCGTATCGGTGACCTTAACGTGCCCAGGGACTCCGATAATCAGATCAGAATTCGAAGAGTACCCAGATCCTGGAATCGGTGCTTCCAGGGGTCCTGCCGCGATTCCACCCAGTCCGAACCGAATCATGTTGTTGGGGGGGCCACTGTAGTCGATTGGCGAGACTTGGGTCATTGAGAACCCAGTCGACTGTCGGGGGCGCTGTTGGGCCGTATTCGCGGTGGGCCCAATGATGATCGGATCGCTTGAGAATCTCGAAGCTTGTCTGTAAAGGTAAACAGTTCCCACTTCAGAATAAGAAAGCCCGCCGATGTTGACTGAGCGGTAGGGTGCGGATACCCCGAGGGTTGAGTCCTGGGGACTGTCTCCTTCGTTTGAGATGATGTTTCCTCTAAGGCTGGACAAGGTCAGGCCGAAAGACCCGGATGGTGTCGAGGGTTGGGTGATCAATTGGATGTAGCATGCTTCCGTGTTTGAGTTGGTGGCGGTGCATGGATCAGAGGTTGTTACTTCTGATGCATAGGCCGGGGCACTGGTGCTTCCTGAGGTCGTATTGTGAACTGTATTGGTGGAACCATCCAGTAGCCGATCGAAGTACTGGCCGATGTAGGCATTGCGGGCCGAGCCTTGGGTGTTTCGAGTCCCCATCGCTCCGGGTACGGCCACACCGTAGTAAACGAAAACTTGATTGCTACCCGGGGCCCCAATGGCGACTCCCCCGGGGATCCCCAAGTTCAACGAGCTAGAGGAGCAGTTTCCGTGAGCTCGAGGAGCTTCCACACCCCCAGCAATCGCAGGACACGATTCTTGGGAGCCTCCTTCCCAAAAAGGCGCGACACGGTATCTCAGAGGGTTATCGAGGGTCGCCATTGCTGAGCCGAACCCTGAGGCCGAGGCGATTGATGTGAAGGGCTGGACTCCTGAGCGAATGGGAGGATTGATCGCATGATTGCAATCCCACGCCTGATTTTCCATTGAATCATTGTTGAACGAGTTGCTGAAAGTTCCGGTCAGGGGTGAAGGACGATCCCCGGTCAATGATCTGAGGACGCAAGCGAACACGCGGCCTCTGCTTTGGGTCGTCCCGGCGGCGCCTGTGCTGGGAGTGTCTGGACTCCCGATTAGCAGAATCGATTTAGACCTGTTGTTGTCCGGGTCGTAAAATGCATTACGGATTGCCCCGAGTGAGGCTCCGAAATTATTGGTGTTGCTCCAGCCAGTGGCAGAGGGTGCGAATCCATTGCTGAAACTCGATGGGGCGAAGAATCTGCTCGTGTTCGAGTGAACATACGGGAAGTTAATCCGTCCACCCGGCCCATCGTCGGTTGAAAAAGTATCTCCCCCAGTAAAGGTATAGGCAGTTTGGTCAGAGGAGAATCGACGGGCTTTCGGCGGAATGAGCCCATACTCACTCCCACGGAGCACCCAAATCCCGGCACCGGAACCACTTCCGATGGCCAAGTCCTCAAACCCATCCCCGTTAAAGTCGCCATTTGTATAACTGCGGCAGAGCGAGACTGCGGGGTTGGAGTAGAAGTAAATTGTCGGGTCACAGCGATTATCAATCGGGTTACACGACTGGGTGTTCTCCATGAACACTTTGGGACCACTGTAGACCAAGCCTCCGTTGGATCCACTCGTGTCGCGAGAGCCATACATCAAGATACTGGGTCCATAACCCGAGCCGATTACAAGGTCGTCGCACTGGAACTGTTTATTCAGTGTCGGATCGTTGTATCCTGGCGGATTGTGCGTTGCCTGATTGTCGCTATTGTAGTTCCCGACATGGAGCCGCGTTCCAAGCCTCAGATCACGGCCACCTGGGAAGGTGGTGGTTCTGTCGGAAAGATTGAAAATAATCTCTTGCGAACGAACCCCCTGGGCCGTGGAAGAGGCACTCGAGGCGATGTTGTAATAGACCATGACTTTACCCAAGTTTGCCGGGCGGTTGTCCGGCGCGGGCAAGGTGATCACGTATTCGGGCATTCCGACCGCCACATCATATCGACCGTCACAATTGAAATCACCCATGGCAACGGCAGCACCGATGCGCTGTGACCCGAGCCCCCCTTGCTGTTTCTCGGGGTAATATCCTTCGTCTGTGGGAGCTGCGCCCAGGCCGCGGACGTAAACAAATGGGCGGTCTGCTGGATTTCCCACGGGTTCGGAGGGCTCAATCCCGGTCGGACCTACAATCACGCCCTTTTCTTTCTGAGCGGTTGAATTGCCACCGAGTTTTTCAAAGATCGCTTTGAAGGTGTGACGGCCGGGAGGAAGGGGTTCGGCCGCATCAATCTTACCAGTACCATTGAACGCACCTATGTAGGTTCCATTGCCCGTTGCGACATCCATGCGGTAAATGGAAACCCGAACAGATCCCTGTCCATCCGAGGTCGTATCCCCTGCGACGTCGGCAAAAAAGGAGGGTTTGTTAGAAAGGGTGGCCTTGGAAGCGTAAACCTTGCTTTGCTCTACCGTGCTCGTAAAGGCAGGGTCCGACTTGGTGCGCACACACTTCTGAGAGGTGCCTACCACGCTGGTGTTGAAGGTAGACGGTGTTCCGACCAAAGACGCTACCGGGCCGGTAAAGGGCTGACCGTTCGGGCCATCCCGGGTGGAGTCCGCATAGGTCGCGATCACGAATGCGCAGTATTCCCGACCTTCTTTTAGGTTCTCGATCTCGATCGAACCGTCACCGAGTACCGAGCCGGACGAAGCATCCAGGTTGTAAGCAACAAGGCCAGAAGGGGAGCGCTCACCGATGTAAACTTGGTAGTTCACCTTAGGGTAAGCGGTCCAGGCCACGCGAACGGCGTGACGGGTGGAAGGAATCATGTCTAGTGCGCGAATGTCACCGTCTTCCTTGAAGTTGAAGCGAGGCAGGAGCTTGGCGGAAACATAATTGCTACGCGTTCCCTGCTCCAATCCTGTGGTCGGATCTACGGCCGTAACGGAGAAAGAATAGGTTCCATCGTTACTGTTCACTCCTCCCGGAGGCCGGGTGATGAGTGTGGTGAACCCGGGGCGAGCGATGGGTTCATTGAGTTCTGGCATGTAGACGCGGTACTGAGTAGCCCCAGGATAAGGATCCCAGGTCATCTGAAAAGCCTCGGGCGATACGGCTTCAATCACCTTGATGCCATTGAAGTTCGTCGGAATCACGCCACCTTGGAACCCAAGGTCCGAGCATCCTGCCAAAAGAATCCCCGTGAGGAATCCCCTGAGCGAAAGCTGTAATAGTGATTTTCCTACGCCGCGAAATGGCACTGGATTCCCCCAAACTTTCACGCAACCCCAATCATCAGTGTAAAAACCTGCGTGGGTAGCGTCAATGTGTCCCTTCGGACCCTGCCTGCGAAAGACGTAGGCTTAGAGTGGGATCGGAATAAGTTCAAGAACACTTGAGTTTCATGCGATACGTTGGCCATGCGGTTCGTGCTTTATCAATTAAATCAGTGCAAACCCAAGTACCGGGAGATACACTGTTTTCAATAATAATAATTGAAAATTACTTGAATGGAATCAGTCAAAAAAATGCTCCTCCTTGCCGGGCTTGTTCTCTTTGGTGGCTTAGCCACGGGGCTCGGCTCATCCTTAATGGCGAGGGCTGCTGAGGTTGAACCATCCCCTTCGCCGAAGCCCCAGGGGGTTTCTTTTTTGGCGCCCAAACTGCAAGAGCTCATGAAGTCGGCCATGCGAGTAGTTCGTGAGGAAGAGGGGGTCGTATCGTTGACGCTTCCTGGAGCTCACTCTTTTGTTGACGGTGCTCCCGTTATGTTTTTTCGAAAGAAGGGCCAAAGAATTGAGGTGATTGCAACCGGGCGTGTCATTTCGGAGACGCGAAATCCCAAGTCAGGAGTCTTGGAGCTGCAAGTCGATTTGGATAGAGACACGGTCATCAAATACCCGATCGAGGGCGATTTTGGCGCTCCCTTGGCGGACCCCAATTCGCTCGCAAACGGGGATGTGAAGGGTCAGAATGACTTTTTATTACCTGAAGAGGAGTCCTCAGATCGTGTCAATGACCGTCCCGGATATGCTGAATTTGGCATGGGCCTCCTTTTGGGCGACTTGGACACTACGAGCACCACTGTTGCAAATCTAGAGAAGCGCACGACCCAGTACCGATTTTCAAATCAGCATTGGGCGTATTTTTCTGATTTTTATCCAATTGGAATCACTTCCGATTCCCACGGGGGACGCTTTCCGACCTCAACCTATTATTCAAATGTGGTGACCTCCGAGGAGGCGGTTTCAGTGCTCGGCTTCCATTACCGATTCCCGCCAATACTTGGTAAAAAGCTCGAGATTTCGGGGCGTATCGATTCTTTGAGTGATCGTTTTTCGACCGACAATGCCGACGAGAACCTGCTCACTACCGAGGTGAGCGGAATGGGGTTGGGTATCCGAGCCAGGTATTCATTTGTGCCGCTGATTTGGAAGCCGGAGAAAAAATCCCTTTTTGCGTTCGCGTTTCAGGGACTGACCCTGGATGCGAGCTACTTTCCGATCCTCACAGCTGCCGACCAGGGCGTATCACGAGGAACCAGTTCTCCGGGGTCTACGGGAATGGCTGTGCGCGTGAGTGCCACAGCTCTCGCGTGGATTGATTTTATTCCCTTGCTCAAGCGCTGGTTCATCGAAGGGTCTTATGGTTTCCGGAGTTATGATTTGCGTTTTTCCGGACCTGTGACCCTGGAGTCGGTCCCGGTTCCGATATCTTTTCCGGAAGGTACGCGGGCGACCGAGCGCGAGGGGGATTTCCGTTTTGTGGTTGGAGTCAGAATTGAAGATCCGATCAGAAGCCTGTTTTCAGGCGGAAAGAAGAAGAAATGAGGCTGATTCTGGTTGGCTTTATGTTCCTGCTTCTTTTTGCTCAAAGGGCTGATGCGCGGAGCAGCCCTACCCCGACGCCATTCAAGCTCGAGATCCCGGATTTGAAGGACCTCCAGACGAGCATCGAATACTCAGATGAGGATCTCGAACAGGCGTTAAAGCCGCGAGTGGTGATCCTTTTGGACAGCTCCGGATCGATGGGACAGTTGCTCGATAGACGCAAATCAAAGATGTTTTATGCCAAGAAGTTGTTTAATGAATACCTTCGTTATCAGTGGCGTGAAAAGGCCGAGGTCGGGATGGTGGTTTACGGCAGCCGCCGGAAGCAGGATTGTGGTGACACTTATCTTGCTATCAAGGTTGGAGAGCGAAATCTGACTAAGATAGACAGTACTGTGAAGCAACTGTCGCCACTCGGGATGACTCCGATCGCGGACTCGCTTGAACTGGCGATCGAACAGCTGAAGAATTACCCGGGTCCCAAACGGGTGATGATTTATACGGATGGAGAGGAGACCTGCGGCGGGGACAGTTGCAAGATTCTCGAGAAGGCGATTCAAGAGAAGATCGTCGATCTCGAGATGTTCGTTACGGGGATCGGACTTGATGAAAAATCCAAAGATCTCGATAAGTTGCGATGTCTTGGAAAGACCTTCGGTGCGAAGTCCCCGGAGCAGCTCCAGCAGTCCCTCGACGACATTAGCAATATGATGGGAGGGGCAACCAATGCCCAGGGTAAACGGGTCGGCAATAACTTGTTTGTCGAGAGTCCGGATCCGAAAGCCACGGTGAGGCTGTTTGAAATCAAGAATGGCGAGCGAGTCTACGTTCGGGATTTTATTTCATCGTATGGAGTCCGCCTACCCCCCGGGACTTACAGTGCCGAGGTGCTGTTGGAACCGGTCTACTCATTCAAGGAGTTCAAGATCCCGCCCGGAAAGCGAGTGACCCTCCGTGTGGCGGGCTCGGGGCAGATGACCGTGCATTTTTTCAAGGGCCTCCTGGATGTCGAGATCCTGAACAAGGATAAAAAAGTTGTGCAAAGTTTTTCTAGCGACGAACCGGCCATTGTGAAGTCGGGTGTTTATGATGTCCGGATATCAGGGGATCCTTTTTTTGAGAAGATCGAGCAGAAATTCAAGATTGTTCCGGGCGGTAAACATGAAATCACTATTGATGGAATTGGAGTCGTTCAGGTGAATTATCCGACCAATGTCGGTTTTCATGTTTTTGATGGGGGAGAGAAGGAGCTGGGAAATTATATCACCAACTTCCCCTTCGTTTTGAAGACCGGGGCCTACCGGTTTTTTGTGAACGACAAATGCAATATCGAAGGGATCACGGTTCGGAACGAGAAGTCGATCCAGGTGCTCCAGTGCCTACCTCCTAAAAAATAATATGAAGATCCAATTGAAAAGTGTGGAGAGCACGCAAGCCTTTCTGAAGGAGAAGGTCCTCGAAGGTGGAGTGTTCCAGCATCTCGATTGCGTGGTGTCTCCGGTGCAGACGGCGGGTTTGGGCCGGCAGGGAAGGCCGTGGATCGCCGAAAGCGGAAACCTGCATGCTTCGCTGTACCTTCATCCCGGACAGCTGCCGCTCACGTGGATTCCTTTATGGATCGGCGTTTCGGTGGCCCGCGTGATGTTGGAGTACGGGGTCACGCGCGAGCAGGTCCGGATCAAGTGGCCGAATGACGTGGTTGATGCCGGCTCAGGGGCCAAAATCGCAGGGGTTTTATGCGAGAAGGTGCAAAGGATTGTCATTGCCGGAGTGGGAGTGAATTTGAGGTCGGCTCCCCAGGTTCAAGGACGCATCACGACCTCTTTGGCTGACCTCACCGGTCTTGCTCTTCCTCCCGAAATCCCCGATGATTTTCTTGACCGCTTGCTGGCGGAGCTGAAGTTTGAACCCTATTTACGGGTCCTGAAAAAAACCTATGAAGACTGGGCCTGGTTCCGCCCGGGAGACTCAGTTCGATTCGAAGATGCCATCACCCGCGAGGAGGGTCATGGCAGGGTGATCGGATATGGAGAGTTCGGTGAAATGATCCTTTCGACTGCGACCGGAGAGCGCAGACTCTTAAGCGAGGAAGTGCATCTCAAGTCCCGCTCATGAGCAGGGACAAGTCGAGAGCCTTCACTGAATGGGTGAGGGCACCGATCGAGATGACATCGAGGCCTTCGATCAGGTAGGAATCCAGATTGGAAAGAGAGATGCCGCCCGAGGCCTCGAAACAAACGCCCTCCGTCTTGAGCGGAACGGCAGTCCGGATCTGTTCTGGACTGAAATTATCGAGCATGATGACTTCTGCACCGGCTGAGATCGCTTCTTTGAGCTCTTCGAGATTGCGGACCTCGATCTCGATCTTGAGCAGGTGGGGAATGGTGCTCCGCGCGCTTCTGATTGCGGCGGTGATTCCACCAGCTGCGGCGATGTGGTTCTCTTTCAGCAAGAGACCACCGCTCAGATTGAACCGGTGGGGGTGGGCGCCACCGATCAGGGTCGATTCGACGGCGAGATCCCGATAGCCGGGAAGAGTCTTGCGGGTGGCCGTGATGCGAACGGGGTTTTTCATTCCGGATGCCATCACTCGATCGACAGTGGTCCGAGTTTGGGTGGCGATCCCCGAGGTGTAGGAGGCGAGGTTGATGAAGCTCCGTTCGAAGATCACGATCGATCTGGCCGAGCCCTTCCAGGTGCAAAGAGTCTGGCCGGGGAGGATTCGTGCCCCGTCTTCGATCGAGGACTCGATCTCGAGCGGGGATCCGAGCTCGCGACTGAGCAGTTCGAGCGCCCGGAGTCCTGTGGCTGCAGCCCAGATTCCGTTTGCCTTTGCTACCAATCTTGCTTGGGTGGCTTGGGTGTCGGGTCGGAGTTTGGCAAGCGACCGTGCAGTCCAGTCGAAAGCGGCCCCGTCTTCTTCGAGCCCCGTGAGCAGCCACTTTTTCCAGGAGGGAATCAGCGCACTCAAGGGAGGATCCCGAAGGGTCTCAGGGTTTCGAGCTGGATCTCTTTCAGGCGATCCAGGCCCCGTTTGGCGCCATCCATCATGAGTTTCAGGTCTTCCTCGGAGAATGCGCGCTTTTCTGCCGTGCCCTGGATCTCGACGAAAAGCCCGGATCCGGTCCGGACAAAGTTCATGTCGACATCGCCCGAGGAGTCTTCCTCGTAATCGAGATCGACATGGACGATACCCCCGTGCATGCCGACGCTCACGGCCTGGACGGTGTCGATGAACACACTGCGGTCGCACTTGTTTTCGCGAACCAGTTTTGAAAGGGCCACGCCCACCGCGACACAGGCTCCGGTGATGGCCGCTGTCCGGGTGCCGCCGTCGGCTTGGAGGACGTCGCAATCCACGATGATTTGTCGTTCGCCAAGTTTGGAAAGATCGACCATGGCCCGCAGAGCGCGGCCGATCAGTCGCTGAATTTCCTGGGTACGACCCGAGACTTTCTCACGATCCCGCTTCGAGCGGGTGTGGGTGGCTCGCGGAAGCATGGCGTATTCAGCGGTGATCCAGCCCTGGCCTTTGCCTTTCAGCCAAGACGGGACACTCTCTTCGATGCTGGCGGTACAAAACACCCGGGTGAGTCCGGTTTCGATGATGCAGGAGCCTTCGGCGTAGCGGGAAACCCCCACTTCGATTTTGCAAGGTCGGGAGTCGAGGGTGGAGCGGTCGGTTCTCATAGAGGGGGGTTCGACAGGAGCTTGTGGATCTCTTCCTTGATGATCTTCTCAGCGAGGTGGGGCATGAATTCCTCGGTGAATTGTTTCATCTCGTGGTTGATCCGGTCCTGGACCTGAAAGTGCATCTCTTCTAGGATCCTGGCGACTTCGGCCTTCACCATGGATTCGACCTCGATGGCCGAGAACATCTGCTCGCTAGAAGGGCGGATCGGCGCCGATCCCGGAGGCGGGGGAAGGTCCATGAAGTCCATCGAGGTGACTTCCCGTTGTCCGGGAGTTGGAGGGGGCGCAAGCGGGGAAGGAGAATCGAGATCCAGCGACTCCACTCGACCCGGCTCCACCATGCCCCAGTCTTGTTGATCCAAGCCGCTCATCTCGAAGGTGTTGCGTGCAAGAGTCTGGATGTCATCCAGGCCACCTTGCAGATCGGATCCGAGAGGGGGGAATTCATCAAAAGAGATGGCCGATTTCGGCGGCTCGAAGCGGAAAGGGTTTTCAGGAATCGGTTCCAGGATCGGGTCGATCACCGCTGCTGTGATCGGATCCGGCTTCGGCGGTTGGGTACTCACGGCCAGAAGGGTGGAACGAAGATGAGACGGATCGAAGGGTTTCACCAGGTGACCCGAGAACCCCAAGCGATGCATGCGCTCTTCGTCCACTTTTTCGAAGGTCGAAGACATCAGCACTACGGGAATGTGCTTTAAGTCCGGTTTTTCGATGAATTTTTCGCGAAGCTGGTAGGCGTCAAGCTGGGGCAGGGAGACATCGATGATGCAAATGTCGGGACGAAAGAGGGAAGCTTGCTCCAGGGCCTCTTTTCCGTCCGAAACAGTCTGGATTTCGTAGCCGTCTCCAGAGAGCGCGAGTCGAATCACCTTCTGGATGGTAAGACTGTCATCTGCGACGAGGATTTTTTTGCCTGCCATGCGTAAAGGAATGTTGTCAGTAATTTAACGCTCTGTAAATTAAAAATATTTTTACATTCCGCACATAGAAAAAGCGCTTTTCTCGCGCAGTTTGAATTGCTATACTGATCTCAGCTTGGGGGACCAGTACAATAAACATCTGGACCCGACAGTCATTGACCCAGGGGGCTGTGCCTGTCTCATGGTGAGCATGCCTACCTCGAGTAGGAAGCCTAAAGTGAGCATACGGCGCCCACGTGAACTTCTGGGGCTCCAATGTCTTGCTGGCCTCCCCCAAGCCCTTCATTTTCTTGACATCCCACGAAAAGGCTTCCTAAACTGTCTGAAGCTATGAATATTTCCCACCACGGATGGATCCATGAAATCGCCAAGGTCGAGACCTCCCCAGAGGCGGAGGCTCTCTATAATATGACCCAGGGCGCTGGGCCCGAGCAGGCGATCGAGGAGAGCACGGTTGATTTCCTGACCGATCTCCGTGCCGACTTCCAGGAGTATGTCCGGGTGTTCAATGCGCTCTCCGACGGTGGAAAAAAGTTCGCCGAAATCAAGATCTTCAATATGACCCAGGGTGCGGCCGATTTCATGCTGTACCGGAACGGAATCAAGCTCATTGTGGCCAACACCACACACGGCGTGATCCAGGTTTCGTATGACCGTCACGGGCCGGCGGGAATTCAAGGCCAGACGGTTCCGCAACCGGACGAGCTCCTGGCGCGGACCGGGCCCTTCGGTACGGTTTGCTGGACCTACCGCTCTGAAAAGGTGGAATGTGAACAGGTTTCGAAGCACTTCTTCACTGAGTTCACGCGGATGACCCGGGAACAGAAAAAAGTGCGGCCGAACCAGAAAGTGCTGCTAGAGCAGATCAAAGCTTTGCTCCAGGAGCAAGGCCTCAGTCTTGAGTAATCTCAGGCTCTGGGTGAAGTTCAGCGAGTAATCCTGGTACTGGTATTCGAGGACCGAGTCGAACGGGGCCACGTGCTCTCGGGTGAGGCCGAAGCGCTCCAGGAATTTCATGGCGAGATCATATTCTGAAATCCGGGTGAGTCCTCCGAGGTGGATGACTTTGTTCCGGATGTCATACTGAAGGATCCGGTCAATGGCGGTTGCAAGCTCGCGGATGTGAACCGGATTGTGAACCTGCTTTCTGGAGAGGGTGATTTTTTTTGCCGGAAGAGCGGGATCCCTGAGTCGGTCGAGCCAGGACGGGTGATCGAGGGTGCCTCGACCTAGAAGTGGAGCGCAGCGGATCACCACATGATTGAGTGAGCGGCTGCGGATGAAATTCTCCGCGGAGAGTTTGGCTTTTCCGAGGGCATTGAAGGGAATGGTCGTGTCGGACTCGCGGTAATTGCCTTCGATGCCGGCAAACACATAGTCGGAAGAGATGAAGATGGACTTGGCCTTGATGTAGTCGGCGGCGATCAGCATGTGATTCGCACCGTTGGTGTGAGTGAGCATCATAGTGGCCGGGTCTTTTTCGGCGCGAACCGGGTCGGAAATCCCGGTGGTATAGATCACCACGGTCGGATTGAGTTGTTGAACCAAAGATACGCAAGCATCCTTGTCGTGCAGGCCGCCAAACTGAACGGTTGCCGCCCGGGGATGGGGGGTGAGAGATCGATTCCAGGTCAAGGTCACCGGATAGGTTCTCGAGAGCAGGGAGGCGAGGTTCCATCCGACAAACCCGCTGCCGCCGACGATCAGGATTCTCTTTTCACTCATCTTGTGTCTCCAAGAAAACGGCGAAAGGCGGGATCGTGCCTTTGGTCTTAGGTCGATCCCGCCTTTCAGTTGGTCTAGCTCAGGAGTTTCAGTGCAGACTGTGAGGTCTGGTTCGCTTGACCCAGGACGGAAACACCGGCCTGCATCAGGATGTTGTTTTTGGTCATCTCGGACACCTCTTGTGCGAGATCCGCATCCCGAATCCGGCTGTTGGCGGCCGAGAGGTTCTCGTCGCTGATGGCGAGCGAGTTGATGGTCGATTGCATCCGGTTTTGAACGGCTCCGAGGTCGGCGCGGACCGAGTTGACCCGCATGAGGGCGTCGTCCAGGACCGCGAGCGTGGTCTGCGCTCCGATCTTCGTGGAGACACTCTCTCCCACCATGCCGAGCGATTCGAGTGAGACGTTCGCGTTTTCGGCATTGTAAACGATCCGGTCCGAAACCGGATTGTTGTGGATTCCTACCTGGAACTCGAAGATTCCCGCCCGGCCGTTCAACAGGGGGTTCCCGTTGAAGTTCGTCGAATCGGCCACCCGTTGGATCTCGGATTTCAGCGCCTGGAATTCGCGGTCAGTGAAGGACCGCTCCTTGTCGCCGATCGTATCCGATGCCGCCTGGATCGCCAGTTCGCGGAGCCGGACGATCATGTTCGAGATCTCGTTCAGGCCGCCTTCGGTGACCTGGATCAAGGAGACCCCGTCCTGGGCATTCCGCTTGGCCTGCCTGAGTCCGCGGATTTGTGCCCGCAGGTTCTCCGAGATCGCCAATCCGGCCGCGTCGTCTCCGGCGCGGTTGATCCGGTTGCCGCTAGCGAGTCGCTCAAGCGACCCATCCAGGGCGTGTTTCGTATTCGACAAGGTCCTCATCGACGCCAGCGCCGAGAGATTGGTATTGATTCTTAAACCCATATCAGCCTCCGTTCATATTCTTCTTCTCCCTAAGATCCGCACACGTTCCTTGATGTGCAGACAGCATCCTTGCCGTTTTGGTTTAGTCCCCGGGGGGCAGTGCCACCCCGGGGAGTTTCTTTTTCATCAACCGAGGAGTTTCAATGCGGACTGGGCTGCGCTGTTCGCCTGACCCAAGACCGAGATCCCCGCTTGCATGAGAATGTTGTTCTTCGTCATTTCCGAGACCTCTTCGGCAAGATCAGCGTCCCGGATCCGGCTGTTGGCAGCCGTCATGTTTTCCTCGTTTACGGCGAGGTTGTTGATCGTAGATTGAAGCCTGTTTTGCATTGCGCCGAGATCGGAGCGAACCTTGCTGACCTGTGAGATCGCATCGTCGATCACCGACAGAGTGAGTTGGGACCCTTGTTTCGTGGCCACACTCTCACCAGTCATCCGCAGCGCCTCAAGTGAGATGTCTGCGTTCTGACCGTCGTACACGATTCTGTCCGTCAGGGGGTTGTTTCCGGTACCGACCTGGATCTCGAAGATCCCCGCCCGTCCGTTCAGGAGAGGCGTTCCGTTGAAGTTGGTGCTCATCGCGATCCGGTCCACCTCAGACTTCAAGGCCTGGAATTCGCGGTCGGTGAAGCTCCGTTCCCGGTCGCCCACCGTGTCCGAGGCCGATTGGATGGCCAATTCACGGAGGCGGATCAGGATGTTCGTCACTTCATTGAGTCCCCCTTCGGAGACCTGGATCAAGGAGACCCCGTCTTGGGCGTTCCGCTTGGCCTGCTTGAGGCCACGGACTTGTGCCCTGAGGTTTTCCGAGATCGCCAGTCCTGCGGCATCATCGCCGGCTGTGTTGATCCGGCTTCCCGAGGCGAGCCTCTCCATGTTCTTACTGAGCGAGGCCCGGGTTCCATTTAAGCTCCGCTGGGCGACCAGCGAAGAAATATTCGTGTTGACTCTAAGTCCCATACTATCCATCCATAAAAAGCGTCCTCCATGATCACCCGCAGACGACCAAATCCGCGGCCGGCAATCCATGCCGATTTTCTGGTGTGTCCCACCCGGTCCTCACAAACCGGACAGTTCACGGTTAAAACTTGTTTTTCGAACCTTTCCTTTCGATCCCCCCCGGTTCCCTCCGAGTTCCTCTCATCAGGAGCTGGGGGGTGGATCGATCCAGGAAACAGACGAGGCAACGCCACCGTCTAGATTAAACTTTCATCTCCTATGCCTGTCCTCCCAGGAGCCCGAGGGCACTCTTGATGGAAGAGTTGGCTTGGGCGAGGACTGATACGCCGGCTTGGTTCAGGATCTGGGCTTTGGTCATCTCGGAGGTTTCCTCCGCGAGGTCCGCATCCCGGATCCGGCTGTTGGCCGCCATCATGTTCTCTTTGTTCACAGTTAAATTGTTGATCACCGACTGGAGTCGGTTCTGCATGGAACCGAAGCCCGCCCGGATCGAAGTCACGGTGTTCAGGGCCTGATCGATGCTGGCCAGACTGTTCTGGGCGCTCGTTTTGTCGGCGACCGAGGACAGGTTGATCCCGAGGGAGACCAGGTTCACGTTCGAAGCGTACGGATCGAAGAGCTTGATCCGGTCGACGAGTGGATTGTTCTTGGTCCCGATCTGGACTTCGAAAGCGCTCCCGTTCCCGTTCAGGAGGGGGTTGCCGTTGAACTCGATCGAGTTTGCAATCCGGTCGATTTCCTCGGAAAGTTGCTGGAATTCATTGTTGAGGAAGCCGCGTTCGCGGGTTCCGACGGTGTCTGAAGAGGCTTGGACGCCGAGCTCTCGCATCCGAATCAGGATGTTCGAAACCTCGACCAGGCCGCCTTCGGCCACTTGGACGAGCGAGATGCCGTCTTGGGCATTCCGTTCCGCTTGGGAGATTCCGCGGATCTGCGCCCGGAGGGTTTCTGAAATGGCGAGTCCCGCAGCATCGTCACCGGCATGATTGATTCTCGAACCTGAACTCAGGCGTTCAAGAGTACGGTCGAGCAATTGCCGATTACCGCGGAGGTTGCGTTGAGCAACCAGAGAGGGCACGTTCGTGTTGATTCGTAATCCCATACCTTCCTCCATGAAGGTCAAACTCACTTTTCACATCAGAGCACCCGAGTTTGAGGGTCAATCCGTGACCCGATTAAGGCGCTCACTACACACTTCGGAGTGTGTCGCTCATGACTTAAGAAAAAATTTCAAAAAAAATTTCATTATCCGCTTGAAGTAATCAGGAAGCGTTGTAACATCGGATTTAAGAAGTAATTGCCTAGGCAATAAATTCACAATGGAGGAAAACTAAAATGGCTAAGAAAAAAGTAGCGAAAAAGAAGACTGCTAAGAAAAAAGTTGCTAAGAAAAAAGCTAAGAAATAACTTTTTCTAAGCGAAAAGCAAAAGAGCCCCGGACGCGAGTCCGGGGTTTTTTTTTGCCTTTTTTTGTCGCTCAGTGCGGTTTGCGGACCGCTTTCAGGATGTTCCGGATCAAAAAGGGCCCGCCATAGACGAATCCGGTATAGAGCTGGATCTCAGAAGCCCCCGCCCGGAGGCGTCGGACCGCTTCTTCGGGTGTCATGATCCCACCGACCGAAATCAGGGGAAGTGAAGTGTAGGTGCGCACTTCTTCCAGCCGTTGCCGGGAAAGGCTGGTCAGATTTTGCCCACTCCACCCACCGGTCAGCTCCTGGCCCTCATCTATATAGACGCCGCCCTGGGTATTGGTGAGGATAAAGCCGGATGCGCCTCCCCGGTCGAGGGTTTCGATCAGTTGGCGAAGGTCGGGACCGGTCAGTTCGGGTGCCAGTTTGACCCAAAGTGGGATGGTTCTTCCTGAGGTTTGGATCTCTGAGCGGACCCGGTTCAGGATGGGAAGCAGGGCTTCGGGGGTTTGAAGGGCCCGGAGTCCCGGCGTATTCGGTGAGCTGACGTTGATGACGAAGTAGTCGGCCGTGTCGAGAAAGGGGTGGGCCGCTTTTGCGTAGTCCTCAGCGGCGAGTGCATCCGGAGTGTCTTTGTTTTTACCGAGATTGATTCCGACCTTGAAGCCCTCGGGGAGTCTTGGTCGGATTTTCCGGACGCGATCCGAGATGATGCCTGCTCCGAGATTGTTGAAACCCATGCGGTTGAACAGTGTCCGGTCCTCTTTGTTTCGAAAGAGGCGGGGGCGGGGATTTCCGCCCTGGGGTTTCGGGGTTACGGTTCCGATCTCTGCATGACCGAACCCGAACTTGGGGAGTACATCGAGCAGCTCTGCGTTCTTATCGAACCCGGCCGCCACCCCGATCGGGTTGTTTTGGATCTTTCGAGGGGCGGGAATGAACCTGGCGAGCATGCGCATCAGCACCTTGCCCACTCCGTGAGCTTCTTCTGCAGGAATCAAAAAAAGGAGCGCTCTGGCCAGTGACCACATGGGGAGCCTTCTACCATGAAAACCTTCGCTTCATGATGAAAAGATGGCTAAGATGGGTGCATGTCAAAAGTTTTCTACGACCGCTCCGGGAAGGCTCATGTTGTCGGCAAGCGTGACGATAAAAAGACCGACAAAAAAGACGACAAAAAAGCGGTGAAGAAGGGCGGAGACCAGAAAGCCGCAGACTCGAAGCCGAGAGATCAAAGAACCCGGATCGAACCCAGGAAGGAGTCGCCCTGGGGCGGTAAACCGGCGGGTAGGTCCGAAGGTAAATTCACCGAGCGCTCCGGCAAGCGTCCCGAGGGTCGCTTCGGAGGAAAGTCGGGGGATAGGCCAGGAGGTAGACCAGGAGGTAGACCAGGAGGTAAGCCCGGTCGTGGGCCCCATCGCGAGTGGGGTCGTAAAGAACGTAACGAATTGAAGAAAAAGGGGCGTGGTCCGTCCCGTCCCGAGCCGGATCCCTCCTGGATGCGGCTCAAAGGAGTCGTGGATAAGAACAAGCGTGGATCGGCTTTCCTGGTCTTTGACCGTGCCGACCTCGAGGATCTGTTCATTCCCCGGTACTATGTTGACCAGCTTTTTCACGGGGATCGGGTGGAGGTGTATGTCAGTGAGCAGGGTGAGATCGAGGACCTGAAAGTACTGGAGCACCGGTTCAAGGAGATTTTTGGAAAGGTCGCCCTCGGAGACGGTCACGTATTCGGGAAAGAGTTCAAGAAAACCAAGCAGAAAGCCCGTACCGGACACTTGGTTTATGAGCGGAAGAAGGCAAAAGAGGAGGTTTACCTCCCCTCCGTGCCGGTCGAGGTTCAAGAGGGCGACTGGGTCCGCGCTGAGATGGTGTTCGGGGACAATGGCATGACGACTGCCAAGATTCTCGAGCGGATCGGTCCCACGCTTCCGGCAAGTTACGATATTCAGATGGTGGCCGGGGAGTTCAATCTTAAGGAACACCACACCTTCGATGCGGTCAAGGAAGCGGAGAGTTTCCGGCTCGAGATTCCTGGGAAAGACGAGATCGGTCGGACGGATCTCCGGCACATTCCCTTCTTCACCATTGACGGAGAGCGGGCCCGGGATTTCGATGACGCTGTTTATGTCGAGCGCCTCGAGCACCATGGCTACCGGCTATGGGTGGCGATTGCCGATGTTTCCCATTATGTGAAAGAGGGAACCGCTCTCGACGCCGAGGCCTATGCCCGTGCGACTTCGGTGTATTTCCCCGAGCGGGCCTTTCATATGCTTCCGCGGGCCTTGTCGGAGGAGCTTTGTTCCTTGAAGCCCCACGTTCCCCGCCTGTCGATGGCTTGTTCCATTGACTACACGCGCGAGGGAGAGAAGGGCGAGATCCGGCTCTATGATGCCATCATCGAATCGAGGCGGAGGTCGACCTACACCGAGATTGAAGCCGAAAAAGAAGACCCCCGGCACAAAGATCTGTTCGAACTGTACCGGATTCTGAAGAAGGCCCGGCATGAACGGGGCTCGATTGATTTTGACTTCCCGGAAAGCGAGATCATTCTCGACGAGAAGTCCGGAGAGCCGAGTGATATCGTGGTCAGGGAGAGAAATGACGCCCATCGCCTGATCGAGGAGTTCATGATTGCGGCCAACGAGTCCGTGACGGAGTGGATGATGGAGCGGAAGCTCCCCTTTGTTTACCGGATTCACGAAGAACCCTCGATGGAGGCGATCGAAAAGTTCAGAAAGCTTTCGCGGAACATGGGAGTCGCTTTGAGCGGTCGGGATCAGGGGATCCCCAGACCCCCCATCCTGGCAGCCTTCATCCGGGGCCTCCGCGAGCACCCGGCAGAGCCGGTTCTGGCAACTGCGCTTTTGCGTTCTATGCGCCAAGCCATTTACAGTGCGTCCCATGGGGAGCATTACGGATTGGCCTCCGAGGGTTACACCCACTTCACCTCACCGATCCGTCGATATCCCGATTTGATTGTTCATCGCCTGCTCCGGGCAACCCTCCACCGGGAAAACCAGAAGCAACGTCATCCTACAGGTAAAGATGCTGAAGCCTCCCAGAACCGCCTTGAGGAGATGGCCGAACACTGCAGTTATCGGGAGCGGATTGCCAGCGATGCCGAGCGGGAATCGATTCGTTTCAAGCAGCTGAGAATGATGGCAAAGAATCTCGGCGGAGAGTTCGAGGGCAAGGTGAACGGATTGACCGACAAGGGCATGTTCATCCAGCTCTGGCACCCCTACTGCGAGGGGATGGTTCCGGTCGACAGCATGAAAGACGATTGGTACGAATTCAACGAAGAGCGGATGATTCTGGCGGGCCGCAAGAAAAAGCGGACCTTCACCATCGGGATGAAAGTGATGATCCGGGTGGTTTCGGTCGACTTGGACCAGCGGAGAGTGGAGTTCGCTCTTCTGGACGGGCCCGAGGATTCGACAAAGCCCCCTCGGAAGGGTTAAGCTCTCACCATGGGATTGGTCAGACGCAGCATCCAGTTCTCCCGCGCTATGAAGGGCGCCGGAAGGCTCCGCCAGATCGTGGCTGTGCTATCGAAGCACGGCTTCGGGGATGTCATCCAGCGTTTGGGGCTTGGGAGCATGCTTCCGAGTGGTTTGGCCAAGTGGGTGGATGCCGAGGAAACGAAAAATCTCGGAGAGCGGATGCGATTGGCCTTCCAGGAGCTGGGGCCCACCTTCGTGAAGCTCGGTCAGGTCCTGTCGATGCGCCCCGACCTGGTACCCGAGGCGGTGGTCGAGGAGCTGGTCAAGTTGCAGGACCAGGTTTCGCCTTTGCCTTTCAGCACCATTCAAGAAGTTCTGAATCGCGAGCTCGGATTCAAGGTCCAGTCACGGTTTCAGGAGATCGGCCAACAACCCCTCGGTTCTGCCAGTATCGGGCAGGTGCATGAGGCGGTATTGGCGACCGGGGAAAAGGTCGTCATCAAGGTTCTTCGTCCTGATATCCGGAAATCGATCGAAACCGACATCTCGCTGCTGACCCTTCTTGCGGAGATGTTCGAGAAATACTTTCCCGAGCTGAGTGTGTTGAATCCACGGGTGTTCGTGGAGGAGTTCTTCAAGTCCCTACAATACGAGCTCGATTTCAAGATCGAGGCGAACAACATCGAAAAAATTGCCAAGAACTCGACCGAGTTTCCTGATCTGATTTTTCCGAAGGTTTACCATGAGCTCTCTACTCATGAGGTGTTGGTTCTCGAGCGATTCGAGGGAATCCGGCTGAATGACCGTGAGGCGGTTCTCGGCGCTCCGATCGATCGCTCAAAAATCGCCACCTTGGGTGCCCGCGCCTTCCTGGTCTCCGTATTGAAATACGGACTCTTCCACGGAGATTTACACGGGGGTAACCTATTCATCCTGCCGGGGGACCGTCTCGGAGTGATTGATTTCGGAATTGTCGGAAGACTTTCCCAGAAGTCCAGGGATCAGCTGGTCACCATGATCTGGGCTTTGATTCAGGAAGACTACGAGACGCTTTGTTACACCTATGCTGAGCTCGGGTCCGCCGACACTTCGATCGAGTTTGATGCCTTCCAGAGAGAGGTCCGCAATGTGCTCTCGCCTTACCTTGGACTCAGTCTGAATGATGTG
Source organism: Bdellovibrionales bacterium (assembly GCA_947462765.1). Lineage (GTDB taxonomy): Bacteria > Bdellovibrionota > UBA1018 > UBA1018 > CAIMNF01 > CAIMNF01. The sequence goes on along the minus strand of CANHQK010000004.1, from coordinate 36,959 downwards.
AACTCCGGGAGGGTGTTGATCGAAGCGACCAAGGTCGCCGCTAAGTACAATATCCGGGTTCCGGGTGATTGGATGCTCGTATTCAGGGCCATTCTCACCATGGAGGGGATGGGGCGCTTGCTCGATCCGAAATTCGACCTCATTGCAATGGGGGAGTCGCTCATCGTTGATCTGGTCAAGATCCAGCTTTCTCCAACACGGTTGAAAGGCGAGGCTTGGAAGATCTCCAAGGATCTGATCTCGCTTTTAGAGGTTTTGCCGCGCAATCTGCGATGGGCAATCAGGCGATTTGCGAAGAACGATTATGCATTGGAGATCCGATCTCCCGAGGTTTTGAAGCTCTCCCAGCAGGTGGATCGCGGATCGCGGCGCCTGGCGCGAGCCCTGGCGGGCTCAGGTCTGTTGATCACCGGAGCGATGCTCTTCCAGTCCGAAAAGGCCTATCAGTGGGAGGACTACCCCGTCATGGGGCTCGCCTTCCTGGCTGTGGGGGTCTTCTTTATTTTCCGCTCAACCAGCGGAAAGCCCTGAGACCCAGAATTCAGGATTCCAGGGGGTTCCCTTCACCCGGGGGCGCGCAAGGCAGAGGTGCTCCCGGTACCCGTCATTTATTTTGAATCCAATTCGCGAGAGTTCGGACTCGGTTCCGATGATCTGTGCGATCGGGCATTCAAGATAAAGGTAGTAAAGAAGCTTCTGGATCCCGACAGGGTCCCCGCCGGATTCATGGACGATGTGCTTCAGATCCATGCCCCTTTCGTAAGCCACATAGGAGAATGGTTCAGCGAATGACAGCCACCGCACTGACCGGTGTGAAAAGACCCAGTCGCGATCGCTGGAACGGAATCGGATTCCCGATTTTCTTGAAAGCAAATCGGACCAGATTCGCTCATGAAGGCCCTCGGTGGGCGGGGTGGATTGGAGTCCGCTCACAGGAATGGAAAGATCCGAGATCAGGAATCGCCATTGTGTTCCCTCGAGGTGAAACCCCTGCCTGCCGTAAAATTCATGTTCCGAACCCCAGAGGAGGGTCCAGGTGCACCCGCTTGCATCGATCCGTCGTAGAGCCTCTTGGAGCAGGAAAGTGCTGAATCCCCGGCCACGGTATGGTTCATCCGTTGCCACCGCTCCGATGATCGCGACCGGCTCAGTCCCTCTTGCTGTGATCATCTCGCAAGTCCGGATCCCGACATGGCTGATCAGTTTGCCGCCATCGAGCAAGGCCAGACGGGAGACCGAGGAAGAGGCCCAAATCGGAAAGTCCTCGAAAAAGCGCTTGCCCGCGGGATAGCCGAATGAGCGGGTGACCAGCTCGTCAACCAGTGCGGCGCGGGAGGTCTCGAGCAACTCCGGCTTCACGCCCGGTGTTCCGCTATCCTGTTCGCGATCAGCGTGGCGGTCAGACCGAACTTTTCGTAGATCTTCGGAGCCGGAGCGGAGGCGCCATAATCATCGACCCCGAACTGTAACCCATCCCGCCCGGTAATCTGGGCCCAGCCGAGTGTGATTCCTGCCTCGATCGATGCGACTTTGGTGCAGTTGTGGGGAATCACTTGATCGCGATAGGCGCGATCCTGCTTCAGAAAGAGCTCCATGGAGGGCATCGACACCACCCTTGCTGTAATGCCACGCTTTTTCAATTCATCCCGCGTGTCGAGTGCCAGGCCGACCTCCGAGCCGGTGGCTACCAGGATCCAGTCAAAACCGGGAGCGTCCGAAAGTACGTAACCGCCGCGATCAAGGCCGGTCTCGGATGCATAAACGGCTCGATCGAGGGTCTTGAGTTTTTGACGGCTGAGAACCAGTGCGGTTGGGCCGTTTTTATTTTTCATTGCAAAGGCCCAGGCTTCCTTGGCCTCGTTCGCATCAGCCGGTCGGAGCGTGATCAGATTCGGAATGCCCCGCAGGCTCATCAGGTGTTCCACCGGTTGATGGGTGGGGCCGTCCTCACCGAGTCCGATCGAGTCGTGTGTGAAGACGAACACCACAGGGAGGCGGTTCATCGCAGCCAGCCGAACGGCGGGCTTCATGTAGTCAGCGAAACAGAAAAAGGTCGCGGTAAAAGTCCTGAGGCCCCCATGATAAGCGATCCCGTTTGCAATGGCTCCCATCGCGTGCTCGCGAACGCCATAATGGATGTTACGCCCGGCCCCAGTCGTCCCCTCAAAAGACCCGCCCTCGCGGATGAGGGTGTTTGTCGAACAAGAGAGATCCGCATCTCCACCGAAAAACAGCGGATGGATCTTGGCGATTGCATTGAGGACCTTGCCCGCGGATTCGCGGGAGGCGAAATCCTCGCCCGGTTTGAAAACAGGGAGGGAGGAGTCGAAACCGGCCGGAAGTCCGCCATCAAGCACGAGATCGAGGAGGGGCGCCCGGTCTGGGCAGGATGCCTTCCAGGCCTGGAGTTTGAGATTCCACTGTTGTTCGGCCGATGCGCCACGTTTCGAGGCGGATTCAAAGTGTCGGAGGGCCTCGGCGGGCAAGGTGAAGGGATCAGAGCTTTCCCAACCGAGAGTTTTTTTGGTGAGAGCGACTTCATCCGGCCCGAGGGGTGATCCGTGCGCGGCACTCTTGCCTGCCTTGTTCGGAGATCCGTATCCGATAGTGGTTTTGAAGATGATCAGTGAGGGCCGTGTGGCTTCAGCCTTCGCATCCCGGATGGCCCGGTCGATTGCGGTCAGATCAGTATCCGCATTTTTCACGGTGATGACTTGCCACCCGTAGCTCTCGTAGCGCTGAGCAACGTTCTCAGTGAAAGTCAACGAGGTGGGGCCATCCAGAGAGATGTCGTTCGAGTCGTACAGGTAAATGAGCTTGCCGAGCTTCAGGTGTCCGGCAAGGGAGGCGGCTTCGGTCGAGACGCCCTCCATCAGATCGCCATCTCCCACCAGGCAGTAAGTGTGGTGGTCGACGATTTCGTGGCCGGGAGTGTTCAAGAGGGCGGCGAGCCTTCGCTCGGCAATGGCCATGCCTACTGCGTTGGCCGCGCCTTGTCCCAAGGGACCCGTCGTGGCTTCAATGCCGGGAGTGTGGTGAAATTCGGGATGGCCGGGGGTCAGGCTACCGAGTTGTCGGAAGTTTTTGATGTCATCGAGTGGGAGCGGGTAGCCGTAAAGGTGCAGCAAGCTGTAAGCGAGCATGCTCCCGTGTCCGGCGGAGAGCACAAAACGATCACGGTCGAAGAATCCGGGGTTGCCGGAACTGAACTTGAGATGTCGTTGGAACAGTACATAGGAAAAGGGCGCCGCGCCAAGAGGTAGACCGGGATGACCCGAGTTCGCTTTTTGAATCGCGTCGATCGAGAGCGTTCTGATCGTGTTGATACACAGCCAGTCAATTTTTTGAAAATCATTTTCCATATGTACGACCACCGTACCATCATCTAGACTGATTTTATATGGCGAACTGGATTCAGTTGATGGGATGGGGAGCGCGGGCGATCATGTTGATCCTGCTCGTCTTGTCGGTCTGGTCGGTGGCAATCATGCTCGACCGCAAAAAAGTATTCCGTGCTGAGTTGGCGGGTGCCACGCTCGATGAACTCAAGATGCGAATCGAGAGTTCGAACGGTTCCAGCCTGAAAGAATGGGCAGACAAGAATCCTTCATTCCTGGCCGGAGTGGTGCGTGTGGCGCTCGGTGCCGGTTCGGGGGGTGAGTCTGTGGATCGGGCGGTTCAGGCCTATCTTACTGAGCGGAAACTCATGCTTGAGCGAGGCCTCAGTCTGTTGGCCACTTTCGCAGCGAACTCGGCCTTCATCGGTCTGCTCGGAACTGTGATGGGAATCATCCAGAGTTTCGGAATTCTTTCTTCCCAGCAGGGGTCGGCCATGAACGCGGTGATGTTCGGGTTAGCCGAGGCCCTGGTCACGACCGCGATCGGGATTTTTGTCGCGGTCCCCGCAGCCATTGCTTACAACCACTATTCGCAAAAACTCCGCAACGCCACACTGGAGGCCGGTGCGGTTCGGGACTGGTTGCTCTCCAGGGCGGGACGCTGAATGGCCGGAGGAATCCAAGGCTCCGGCCAGGAAGAAATGCCAGCCATTTCGGAAATCAACGTCACGCCGTTCGTGGATGTGGTGTTGGTGCTTCTGGTGATATTCATGGTGACCGCACCGATGCTGGTGCGGGAGCAGATGAATGTGAATCTTCCCAAAGCCAGCTCGGGAGAAAAATCAGCTGCCAAATCCGTGTCGATCGTCATCGACAAGGCTGGAACGGTGCTCCTGATGGAAAAGCCGGTTCCGATGGAGTCACTCGGCGAAGAAATCAAAAGGCTCCTGGCAGAGAGTCCTGATGCACAAGCCGTGATCAGCGCGGATGAAGAATCCCGTCACGGTGACGTAGTCAAAGTGATGGATATCCTGAAGGGGGCCGGGCTGACCCGGTTCGCGATTCAGATCGACAGGAAATGAATTAACTTGCCGGGCGGCCCTCGGAGTCGATCACATCGGTGATCGGAGAAAAGCCGGGAGTTCGTTCCGCTTGGTGGTAATCACGCAACTCGGGTTGACGGATCAGATTGCCGTTCACCGAATCGCTCTCGGTGACGTTCGCCATTACAGTGACTGATCCGGTCAGGGCCAGGAAAAAAACCAGGAATCTCATACGTGCCGCGTTCCTTCCCCCGGAGAACTCCCGGGGTTCTTCGATTTTATCCGGCGCATCCAAGGGCTGCAAACAAAAAGATCCGGTTGAGTCAGACTCAACCGGATCCATTTATGCTGCCCTCTTCTTACGTTGAGGTGGAGCCTTTCCTTCGAGCCAGGACTCGAAAACCTTGGAGGCTTTCTTGGGGTCCCGCTCGATCAGGCGGGCAAGGTCTTTTACGCATGCGTCAATTTCCTGCCGTGTGGTTGTGGAGGGAGTGGACTTTGCGTTCCCGGTCTTGCCTTCGGGATGGGCTAACTTAAGCTGCTTCATGGTGGTCGAAATTGCGTGGGGAATTCATTTCTTCTTTGCGGATCGAATCGATCTGATCTTCAGAGATCGGGGCCATGAAAACCTCGTCTCCGATAATGGAGAAGGCGAACCAACGATCGCCAAGTCTTTGATAGAGAACTTCGACATCCATCTCTTGAGCATTCGAATTGTTTGAGTTCCGGTTCATGTAATCCTCCTGGTCAAACGGTTCGGTTGGTTCTATGCGCCGTCTTCCGGTCCGCACATCACACTCTTCGGAAGGGGTCCGCAAACCTGAATGGTGAACTTTTGCCCATTCAAGAAAAACAGGGGAACGTCCGAAAGAGTCTCAAGAGGAGACGATCCATGAAGGACAACAACGACATCATCAGCCTGAACCAGTTCCGTAATCGCAAGCAGGAAGAGAAGAAGAGGAAGACGGAACGCATCTTCTTTCACAATCTGGTGGGCGTATACGGTGTCACGCAGCCGGGAAAGATGGTGCCGGTCGAAATCGCGGATGTGAGCGATGAGGGCCTCGGGATCCTCGTTCCCTATGATTCGGCGGCGGTCTGGCCCACGATGACTGAGAATCTCCCCATCCGACTCTATTTCAGTGCGGATAGCTTCATGGAGGTCACTGTGGATGTGAAAAACTCACGTCCGATGATCGATGGAGGTTATCGTTACACCCGGTTCGGCTGTGCTGTGCGCGAAGACCAGCGGGCCTATGGTGCCTGGAGGAGCTTCGTGAATTTTCTGAGGGCGTTTTCGGAGGTCTCCGAAAAAGACAACGGAAATATCAGTGTGGGTTCAATCTGATCCCGTCGGATTCGCTCAGCTGATCGATCAGTTTGACAAAAGTGGCCCATGCTTCGCTGCCTGCGTGAGGGCCGGTGAACTGGGCTCCGATCGTCTGTTCCTCGGCGGAGTCGTCCTCTCTCACCACCCGGATCGTGGCAGGTAGGTAGAGCGAGGGATTCATGTAGAAGTGCAGTTCACATTCCTCTCCGGCTTGGAGTTTGAACTCTCCGAGTGTATCGAGGGTGAATCCGATCCCGGCTTCGCTCACGTCATGAACGCGGTGCCGCGCCATGCCCAGCTTCGGGATGCACACGAAAAAAGAAAACCGCTCGAGGATTTCACGCCTTTTGTGCCGGCGTTTCTCGGTCCAATTTGCAGGTTTCAATCAGAGACCCTCCCGGCTCGGAAGTCCACCCGGGCTCTTCGGGCTTTTGACGACCAGGTCGACTTTCTGCTTCATGGTTTCCATGGCCAGGCGGGCATCACTCAGCATTTTTCCGTGCTGGATCTCGAAGGCGGCTTTATCTCCCGGTTTTTCGAGGTAATCCGACTCAAGCTGCACCAGTGTTTTCAGGGATTGGAAGGCTGTCTTGACGAGCTCATATACTTTTCCATAGAAGAACTCGTTCTTGAGTGTCTCCGGACTCCACGTCTGAATGCTCCCGTCGAGTTGCGTACTGATCCGGGTCCAGAGCTCGAGGTTTTTCTTCCATGAGTTTCGCATCGACGCGGTTGCTTTTTTTGCTGTGAACAGTCTCTGGAAGTCAGTCGTGAGGTTCTGGAACTGGGTGTCGAGGGTGTTCGAATACTGGACCAGCTCCTGGAGCTCTTTCTCTGAGGTCGCCCGGATCTTTTCGTGGAACGCCTTCAGGCGGGTGAGGTAGGTTTCGTCCCGTTCTCCGCCCAGAAAGACACTCTTCGCGACCACGAACTTGGCGGTGGCCGGGATGGATGATGGCATTTTTACCTGGGTTTTCAGGGCTTCAACGACCGAAAGTTGTTCCTTGATCGATGCGTCCTGATCGGAGGACTCGACCACATAGGCCATGTACCTTCCCTTCGGAACAGGTTGTCCGCCTTCGGCGAGAAAGACTTCTGACTTCCCGAACCCCTGGCTGGTTGACAGTGTGCCTTGGGTGGAGAATTGCAGGCGATTGAGAAGGGTTTCTGTTTGACCGACAAGATGGATTTCGAATTTCGTCCCGTGAGGAAGGTTGGTCGAAACGTAGAAAAACGGCCGATTGGCATCCTGATTGGAGAGAGCCAGCGCCAGACGGGCTCCGCCGGCCAAGGCTCCGGTTTTTGCCGCTTGCAGCTCGAAGAACTCGTCTTCTTTGACGTCGGGGAGGGTCGGAATGAGCTGGAATAAACTTCCCAGTGCTGGAACGCCCTGGACCAGTCGACTGAGGAGTGGCCGGATGGAGGCGTGGAGTTCCTCGTTCGAAGAGTGGCTGATTCCGATCAAGGCACCGAAACCGCCAAGAACAAAAAGTAGGAGGGTTACGGTCAGGATCAGAGGGGTCTTTCCGCTCTTTTTGCGTACGGCTTTCGGGGCGGGTGCGCTTGCGACGCGCACGCTTCCTGTTTCTCTGGTCTCCACCGGAGCTGAGACGGGGCGTGAGGCCTCCGTGTATTCCCTAAGCCCTTGTTCGAGTTCGCTCACTTGCGAGAGCATGAGCCAGTCGGCCATTCCCTCGCACCAGACGTAGCTGTCCGGTGTGACGGCGCCCGATTCTTTTCGTGCGACCATTTCAGGAATGCTGAATGGCCCCTCGTGATGATCTCCGACGTAAACAAACCACTTTTTTTCGATTTCCATGTTCATTTTTAGCCCGTTTCCGTTCAACCTGAGTCTAATGGAAAAGGAAGCGATAGGCAATTTTTGCAGGGGTCGTTTCGCCTGGGTGGGTTATCCGGACGACCTCGGGATCAAAAACGTGAATGGCCGTCCCGGTGCTGCCGAAGGGCCCGCCCGGTTCCTCGAGTTTTTTAAGCGATTGAAGGGGCAGACCGATCTCCTTGGCGCGTGTGTCGTCGAATCCCGGGTGGATGTGGGGGAGAATCTGGAGCAGAACCATGAGTTCGCCGCCGCAACCACGCGTGAGGCACTGGGTCGTCTCGATCTCGAGCGTGATGTGCTACTGGCCGTAGGGGGGGGGCACGACTATGCCTATCCTTGGTTCCGCGCATTCCAGCAATCTTTGCCCGAGGGGGCCAAACTGGCTTGTCTCAACGTGGATGCTCATTTCGATCTCAGGCCGTTTGAACCGGTGATGACCAGCGGCTCACCCTTCCGGCGCCTGATCGAAGAAGGTGTGCTGCAACCCGGATTGTTTGCTGAGTTCGGAATCCAATCTCATTGCAACTCGGGAGAGTTGTTCCAGTATGCGGAAGATCGCGGGATGAGTGTGATCCCGATGGAGTCGCTTCGGGGAGGGAAAGCCGTTGATGCCTTTCGTGAGACGCTCGCTTTCTTGTCCGATCATGCCGACCATGTTTTGATTTCACTCGATCTCGATGCGCTCAGTTTCGCTTATGCTCCGGGGGTCTCGGCCCCCCAGGCGGAAGGATTCACCGCATCCGAGGTGTTCCAGATGCTCGAAATCGCCGGGAGTGACAAAAAGGTGGCATCTCTCGGTATTTTCGAGTTGGCGCCACCGCTCGATGTGCAGGACCTGACTTCCCGCTTGGCTGCACAGGCAGCGTGGCACTTTCTGAACGCCCGGATTCAATGATATCCTGCGGTCATCATGAATCCACTTTTGCTTGCCATCGACCAGGGAACCACCGGGACCAAGGTCCTCATCATGGACTCCGCGCTGAATGTTGTCGCGGAGAAGTCCACGCCCTTTGCGCAGCACTTCCCCGCCCCCGGTGAAGTCGAGCACGATCTCGGTGAGATCTGGGCGAGTGTGCAGGCTGGAATCGATGCCGTGATCGCGCGTGTGGATCCGAAGCAGATTGTAGCCATCGGCATCACGAACCAGCGTGAGACCCTGTGCTTTTGGGATCGTGAGAGTGTCCGTCCGCTGCGCCGGGCATTGGTGTGGCAAGACCGTCGCACCAGTGCGCGATGTGCGGAGTTGAGGGCACTCGGTTTGGAAGCCAAGGTCCAGGAAAAGACAGGACTCTTGCTTGACCCTTATTTTTCCGCCACAAAACTCGAGTGGGCGCTCAAGAATGATCCCGGAGTTGCCGCAGCGTTGAAATCGGGAACGCTTGCCGTCGGAACGATCGATTCGTTTTTGCTGGCGAAGCTGACGGCGGGAGTTTCTCATGCAACCGAGAGTTCCAATGCGTCCCGCACCCTTTTGTATTCGCTCGAGAAGGGGGATTGGGATCCTGAGTTGCTCCAGCTTTTTGGTGTGGATGCGAGAATCCTACCCGAGGTGCGGAACACGTTCGGTGAGTTCGGTAAAACGAAGGGTGTGAAGAACCTTCCGGACGGAATTCCGATCACGGGGATGATCGGAGATCAGCAATCCGCCTTGCTCGGACAGGCTTGTTTCGAGCCGGGCAACGCCAAGTGCACCTATGGCACCGGGGCTTTCTTGTTGATGAACACGGGATCAGAAAGAAAGCGGAGCACCTCCCGCCTGTTGACGACGGTAGCCTGGCGCGATCGGTCCGGAAAAACCTGCTTTGCGCTCGAAGGTAGCGCATTCATGGCGGGAGCGACCATTCAGTGGCTGAGAGACGGTCTCGGCATCATCCAGAGCGCTGCCGAGGTCGAGGGTCTGGCTGCTTCGGTGGAATCCAGCGAGGGCGTGATGCTGGTGCCTGCCTTCACCGGTCTTGGCGCCCCCCATTGGGATCCTTCGGCCCGTGCGGTGATCTCAGGACTGACTCGCGGATCGACCAAGGCTCACATCGCGCGCGCGGCACTCGAGGGCGTTGCATTCCAGAATGTCGATATTCTGAATGCCATGGAAAAGGATCTCGGAAGCGAAATCCGGGATTTATCCGTCGACGGAGGGGCGTGTCGCAACAATCTACTCATGCAGATCCAAGCGGATTTGCTCGGACGGCGGCTGCTCCGCCCGGAGCTGACCGAGACGACGGCCATTGGAGCCGTGTTTTCGGCGGGTTTGGGTGCCGGAATCTGGAATGGCTTCGAAGAGCTTGAAAAGGTCTGGCGTTTGGATCGGGAGTTTTCGCCCGTAATCAGTCTCGAGGAGCGATCCCGTCGATTGCTCGATTGGAACCGGGCTGTTGCTCGAGCACGGATGGTGTGAATCTCAGGCAAGGTCCCTCAGTGCCTGAACATGGGTCACCGGAATCAGCTCGATTCCGCGGATCTTCTTGACCCGGTCCATCTGCGAGGCGGGCATCACGACTTCTTTGAAGCCGAGCTTCTTGGCTTCTTCCACCCGGATCTCGATCTGTGAAACCTTTCGCACCTCTCCGGTCAGTCCTACCTCGCCGAGAAATACGCGCGAAGCGGGAACCGGACGCTCACGGATGGCAGCGTGAATGGCCGCCATGGAGGCGAGGTCGCAAGCGGGCTCGGTGAGCCGGAGTCCGCCAGCCACATTGAAGAAGAGATCTTGATTCATGAGCGGGGCGCTCACGTGTTTTTCGAGCACGGCTGTCAGAATGGCCAGCTTTTGCGAGTCGAGCCCGACCGCAGTCCGTCTGGGGGTTGCGAAGGGCGAGGGAACGCAAAGAGCCTGAAGCTCGACCAGTAAGGGGCGTGAGCCCTCCATCGTCGCAACAATAGCGGTGCCCATGGCTTCTTCGCTCCGCTCGGACAGAAAGAGGGAGGATGGATTGGCAACATCGACGAGTCCGTCGGAGGTCATCTCGAACACGCCGAGTTCGTTGGTATTCCCGAAGCGGTTTTTGACAGTCCGGAGCAGGCGCATGGTTTGGCCGGAATCTCCTTCGAAATAAAGCACGGTATCGACCAGGTGTTCGACGATTTTCGGTCCCGCGATCGCTCCGTCCTTCGTGACATGACCGACGAGCCAAACGGCGATACCTGCCGATTTGGCGAGATTCATGAGTCGGGAGGTGACTTCCCGGACCTGGCTCACGGTTCCGGGTGCTGACTCCACATATCCGGTGGAAAAGGTCTGGAGCGAATCCATGATCAGGAGATCCGGCTTGAGCTCCTTCACGATGCCGAGGGCCTTTTCGAATTGCGTTTCTGCAGCAAGGTAGATGCGATCGGTGTGTCCGATCTTCAGGCGCTTCGCACGGGCTTGGATTTGCTCGATTGATTCCTCTCCACTGACATAGAGGACGCGAGCCCCGGACTCCACTCTCAGGAGGCCGTCTGCGACCTGGAGCAAGAGGGTGCTTTTTCCGATCCCGGGATCCCCCCCGATCAGCACAAAACCGTCCCGGACCATTCCGCCTCCGAGCACACGGTCGAGTTCGGCAGAGCCGGAGCTTCTGCGGTGCCGGGTCGCCCCCGAGCCTGCCGGTTCCTCACCCAGCTTGACCCAAGAAGATCCCCCCGGCTGAGCGGGTTGGAAGCTTTCCCGCACCGCCGAAATCGAGGACTCCTTGGTGGCGGTGATTTTCTCTTCGACGTAGGAGTTCCACGCCCCGCATTCTGGGCAGCGCCCCAGCCACTTCGGGTTCATGTGTCCGCAACTTTGACAGGTGTACTGGGTTTTTGTTTTCATGTACCCTTTCAGGTATGGCAAATGACGATCAAAGACGCAAAAATTTTTGGGATGACGAGGAAGACGAGATCCCGGCGGGCAGATCGGGCCAGACTGCGCCTGCATCGGCCGGTGATTCCGGCGAGATCGACCGGAAGATCCACGAGGCCCGGACATTGATGGAGCAGACCCACCAGCTTTATCTCCAATATTTCAATGGAGTAGAGAAGCGGACTCCTATCGAGAAGGTGAAGCTCCTCGAAACGAAGATCCAGGAACTTCAGAGAATGGGGAGCAATCTCACCTCCGCCAAATTCCGGATCAGCCAGTTTCTGTCGCAATACAGCCAGATGAAAGAGCTCTGGGACCGGAAGCTGCGCGAACGCGAGCGGAAGTGAGGTTTCTCAGTTTCCGGAGATCATGCTCCGGAACTGCTGTTCATCAATGACCTGAACCCCGAGCGTCCGGGCTTTTTCGAGCTTGCTCCCCGCTTCTTCGCCGGCCAGTACAAAGTCGGTTTTCTTCGAAACCGATCCGGAGGTCTTGCCTCCGCGGTCTTCGATCAGCTTTTCGGCTTCCGACCGGGTCATTCCGGGAAGGGTTCCCGTCAGGACAAAGGTTTTTCCGGAAAAAATGGGTGCGAGTCCTGAGCTCAAGGGCGCTTGGATCTCAATTTTTCGGGAGAGTTCTTCGAGTTCAGAGCGGTTTTCAGGATGTGAGAACCATTCCCGGATGGAGGTGGCCATCTCATCACCGACCCCGCTCACCTCGAGCAGGTCCGACTCCCCGGCTTCGGCGAGCGCCTCGATCGACTTGAACTTCTGGGCGAGGAGTTTGGCCGTGGCTTCTCCGATGTGGCGAATTCCAAGTCCGAAGATCACCCGATAGAGTTCCGGGGCGCGGGACTGATCGATGGCTGTGAGGAGCTTTTGGGCTGATTTCTCGGCAAATCCCTCGAGGGGGAGGACATTCGAGAATTCGAGGTCGTAAAGATCCGGAATTCTCCTGACCAGGCCTTCGTCGACCAGCTGGTCGACGATCTTATCGCCCAAGCCTTCGACGTTCACTGCGTCCTTTTGTACAAAGTGCTTGATGCGCTCTTTTAGTTTGGCGATACACCGGGCTCCCGAACAGCGGGTGACCGCCTCGCCCTCGGGACGGATCGCAGGGGAGCCACAGACCGGGCAGTGATCCGGAATCAGGAACCGGCGCTCGTCACCCCGGCGTCGTTCCTTCAGGACCTCGACCACCTCTGGAATCACATCCCCCGCCCTCTGGATCACCACGTGATCTCCGATGCGGATGTCTTTGCGGTTGATCTCATCCTGGTTGTGAAGGGTGGCGCGACGGACGATCACACCGTTCACGTTCACGGGGCTCACAATCGCGACGGGAGTCAGAGCCCCGGTGCGCCCGACTTGAACCTGGATATCCTCGACCAGAGTCACGCTCTTTTTAGGGGGATATTTGAATGCGATCATGCCCCTCGGCGAACGGGCGACGAATCCTGCCGTTTGTTGTTGGGTAAACTGGTTCAGCTTCACGACCACACCGTCGATCTCGAAGGGAAGCGAGTCGCGGGTGGACTCCACTTCCTTGTAGAAAGAGATCGCTTCGTCGGCGCCTCTGCAGATTTTTCGGAGCGTTCCGACCGGCAACCCCCAGCGCTCGAGGGTATTCTCGTATTCGGCATGGGTCTTAGGGGGTGTCCAGCCTGTAACTTCTCCGATCCCGTAAAAGAATCCGGTGAGGGGACGGCTTGCGGTGATTTTCGGATCGAGCTGACGCAGGCTGCCGGCGGCGGCATTCCTCGGATTGGCAAAGGGTTTCTGCCCCTTGAGTTCCTGTTCCCGATTCAGCCGGATGAAATCATCGACGGGTAGGACGATCTCTCCGCGGATTTCAATGCGTTCGGGAAGATCCGATCCACGGAGTTTCAATGGAATGGAGCGGATGGTTCTCACGTTCTCGGTCACATCCTCGCCTGTCTCGCCGTCGCCACGGGTCGCAGCGCGGACCAGCTCTCCCTTTTCGTAAAGCAAATTGATCGAGAGTCCGTCGAACTTGAGTTCGGCGAAGTATTCGAGAGGTTTCTCAGGATCAAGTTCCAGAAAACGGTGAACCCGTTCGTCGAAGGCCCAGAACTCTGCGGGGTCCATTGCGTTGGCAAGAGAGAGCATGGGTGCCCCGTGCTTCGACTTGGCGAATTGATCGAGGGCTTTCCCGCCCACGCGACGGGTCGGCGAGGCGTTTGATGCCAGTTCCGGATGGAGGGTCTCGAGTTCCTTGAGTTTGCGGAATAGGCGATCGTATTCTTCGTCCCCGATGAGAGGCGCATCGTGCACATAGTAAGCCTCATCGTGCTTTTCAATTTCCCGCATGAGGGAGATCATCTCCTCGAGAATGCGTTTTTTTTCCGTATCCATGGCTCAAAAATAATACATGAGGGACGGGGAGAGGGAGAACGTTTTTTGGGACAGACTCTGTCCTTCCGTGAAATCCATGCTCTGCGATGCGATGTTGAGCATGACGCGGAAGAAAAAGTGGGTATTGATCCGGTAAATTCCAGAAAGCCGGAAGTTCAGATCGCTCGAAGCGCTGGCATCTCCGAATCCGAGGTCTGCGGCATCGGCGGTTCTCAAGATGCCGAGATCGAGGTCGAGTTGGGCGAGGAGCTCGGGTGTGACGGGGAAGCTGCCTCCGACTCCCACGAACACGCTATCGAGTGAGCTCTTCGAGGTCAGGTCGTTCGTGGTGGGCAGGGTGTGGGTTGCGGATTTGTATCCCGCATGGATCCAGGCCACCGGATCGAATAGGCTTTTCATCGGCAGCAGTGAGGCACCGAGTGCGCCTCGGAGTCTGGAGTGACTGCCGCTCACGCTCGTGCCGATCGCGGATCCTGTTGCGAGATCGGTCGGTGCGTACTTGAAGAGCGAGGTTTCGTATGACCCTTGCACGAGGTAACGTGAGTTCAGCCAGATTTGTGTGTCGAGCTCGAATGCCCCGAGGAGGCCCGATCCCCCGCGGGTTTTCCCGCCCGTTCCATCCGAGGTTTCGCGGGCATAGATCCCCGCCCCAGCGTTTCCGGCAACCCAGCCCGACCGGGCAATGAAGACTTCTTCGCTCTCGCGGACCCTCTGTGGCGGGGGCGCAGACACGATCTCACGGATCTTGTGGTTCCGGATCACGTTCTGATTGCTCTCGGTCTCCACCACTTTGGCGAAGCAAAGGGATTCTTCCACTTGTTCGACCCGTGCGCGTCCGATCGCTTGCCAGCGCCACTCCTCGATCGTTCCCAGAACCGGGTGTCGTCTCACGCTTTGAAGGGTTGAGATCACGAGCAGATCGCCCGGTTTGATCCCTGCATTCCGTCCGAGGCTGGCGGTGAGGGTGTCGCCCTCGACGCCGGTCACTTGACCGAGGAAAGGAAGCTTCGAGACGAGGGTTTCGAGGGCTCGTTGAAACTGGCCGGGAAGACTGCTTCCCGCCAACCCCGTCTCTTTGTGCTCGTCCACATAGCGGAACTCGTGCTGGGTGATCACTTCCGCGCGCGGTCCGTAAATCCACTCGATCAGGAAGCGGTAAGTCTCGCCTTCCTTGAAGACCTGAGTGCGGATCAGGCTTTCGACTTCGAATTTACGGGATATTTTTTTCAGGAGGTCCGGTTCGCGAATGAGTTCGCGGTAGCGGGTGCCCGACTTCCCGAGAATTTCGGCCACGCCCTTCAGTGTCTTCGGGGTGAAGCGTGTCTGGCCGGAGAAGTACCGCTGGAATTGCTCTTCGACGAACTCGGAGAAGACGCCATCCATGTTGTCGCTTGCCCCGAGCCAGGCCACTGTCTCGAGTTGGTAGACCCGGTCGTTTTCGGGACTTGCCGATGCCCGGATCGGCAGGAGGGCTAGGGTGAGAATGAAGATCAGCTGCTTCACTTTTTTGACAGTAGTGCCCATTTTTCCTCGTAGAATGCCAAAAGGGTTTTGAGTTCGGCGATTTCTTCGTGTGCCGCATTCAGTGCGGTCTGGAGTTCGCGGAGGCGCCCCTCCTGTTCGGGTGCCACAGCTTCGGTGATGGGCGCAGGGGGGGATCGAACTTCTTGATTGCGTGGAGCGGAGAAGGTCCCATCATCCATCACGAGGTAACGGCCTTCGAGAAGTTTCCAAGGGATCTTGTTCGACTTGATGTAGCGACGGAGGGTGGAAAGGCTGATCCCTTTCTGGACGGAGAACTCCACCAGGGGAACCCACTTCTCGCTGTCCAAATCGCTCGTCATTTCATCATTCTATTTCCCTAAGTGGAAAATTCAAGTATTCTCGGGACGGAGAGACGGAATTATGGTTGCGACACCGAAAAAAAGGATTTCGAGGAAGAAGAAGCTCGCCCTCGTGTTGTCCGGTGGCGGAACCAAGGCGGCTGCGTTCCATATCGGGGTAGCCTATGCGCTCCGGGAGTGCGGTTTCGATTTTCAGTGCGGTCTCAAAACCGACCAGCCCGAGCCTGTCCCCGGATCGAGAACGATCCAGACTTATGTCGGCTCGAGCGGTGGTGCGTTCATTACTACTGTCCTTGCCGCGGGTTATTCGCTCGAGAATATCTCCGCCTCTTTTCTGAACCAGGTCTCCTCCGAGGGGTCGCAGTTCTTTCCGCGTCCTTTGCCGAGGCTCCAGTACTCGAAAATGTTCAAGATCCGTCCCGAGATCGCCAAGGAGCAGGTCACCCAGTTCGCTGCCGTCCGGGACATCATGGGTTCACTCATGGACGGGCGTTTTCCCTCGCTGTTGCAGTTCAAGTGGCTGAAAATGACGGGGCTTTTCAGTACATCCGGGCTCGAGCAGTTCATCCGGGAGGAAGTGATCCCTTCGAACCGCTTTTCCGATTACAAGCCGGAATTGTTCATTGTCAGCACCAAGCTGAATGATTCTCAAAAAGTCGTTTTCGGGAAGAGTTCCTATGCGCCGCCCCCCCATGATCCCCGTTGTGAGTACCAGACTCATGCGCGGATTTCGGATGCTGTGGCGGCGAGTGCCTCGCTTCCGGTGGTGTACGCTCCCTACCATATTCCTGATGAAAACGGACGTTCCCACTATTACATCGATGGTGAGATCCGTGAGACGCTTTCGACCCATATCGCGGTGGATTCCGGTGCGGATCTGGTGTTCACCAGCTACACGCACCAACCCTACCGGTACGTGAAGGAGGTCGGTTCCCTGACCTCGCTCGGGCTCCCGGCGATTGTGGTTCAAGGCATTTACATTCTCATTGAGCAGAAGATCAACAGCACTTACGAGTCGTACCGTTCCAAAAAGTCTGCGATGAACGAGGTGTACCGTTATTGCAAGGATTCGGGTCTCGGGGACGAGCAGGCGGAGAAGATCCTTCAAATTCTCGAAAAAGAGCTGAACCAGAGTCGCTCACTCGACATCATTCCGATTCACCCGGATCCATCTGACACACGCACGATCATGGCCGAGCACTTCACGCTGAACCCCAGGAAGCTCACCGAAATCGTGAAAGCCGGATACAAGGCCGGAATGAAGAATCTCTCCCGTTACGAATTCGAAGACTAATCCCGTTCAGCGCTTCAGTTGGCTTCGTAAATGGTTCAGGATGGCTTTTCCGGCGGTGGTGAGGGTTTTATCCTCGAGGTGTGCGATGCTGATGGTGTTCAGGAGTGGCGAAGACCCGCCTTTCAGGACCAAAAGATCTTCACCGCGGTTCAGGAGCTTTTGAGCCAGGTGACCCGGGAGGATTCCGGCTCCGACTTGGTTCAGGATGAGCTTCGACACCGCTTGGGCGTCGGTGATGTACACCCGCACATCAAGTTCGGGATTACGAACGTCGAAGTGGTGTCTCATCCAGAGGCTCAGGACGGATTGATCCTCCTGGTAATCCACATAGGACAGTTTTTCGAAGAAGGCATAGTCCGCTTGGGGCTTCTGCGGGAGTTGGGTCTTTTTGGAGATGCAGAGCTCGAGGACTTCGTCGTAAACCGCCTCGGTCTTGATGCCTTTGTCGAGAGAAAACGAATCGACGAAGGCGAAGTCCAGTTCTCCGCTCATCAAGTGGTGGTTCATTTCGAAGGCGAATCCTTGACGGATTTTGAACCGGACTTTGGGATTCTTCTTCTGGAACTCCGCGAGCATCGGAATGATCACGTTGTTCCCGAATTCAATCGGAACCCCGATCGACACCAGACCGGCCAATTCCTTGTCCGTGTTCTTCAGGCGGTTCAGCGTGGTTTCGATGTATTCGAAGCTTTTCGAGGTGTGCTGGTAGAGTTCCCGGGCGGCCGGAGTCGCGACTAACTTCTGTTTGATCCGATCGAAGAGCTTCAGCTCGAGGACCTCCTCGAGTGCCTTGATGTGCTGACTAACGCCCGATTGGGTGAGATGCAGCTCTTTTGCGGCCCGTGTCATGCTTTTGGTGCGGTACACCGACTCGAAAACACGAAGCTGGTTCAGGTTGATCTGGTCGATGAGCATCGGGCTCAGCATACGGGGCGCATCCTGTTGAAATCAAGTGGAGAAGGGAGCATTTTTGCGATAAAACAAGAAGACATTCAAATCCAAAAAGGAGCGAACCGAGCAATGGTACCTTTATCGCGGCTGTTTTCATCGACCCTGGGAAGAAAGTATCTCATGGGCGCCTCGGGTCTGGCGCTGGTCCTGTTCCTGGTGGTGCATCTCCTGGGCAATCTGACTCTCTACGCGGGAAGCGGAGATCCCATGAACACCTATGCGGCCCGCTTGCATGCACTGGGTCCCGCTTTGATCGCACTCGAGGTGGGGTTGGCGCTCACCATTCTGCTTCACATCGTCACTGCATTTCAGGTGACTTATTCCGCCAAGGCGGCACGCCCGGTCGACTATGAGAACGCGAAAACCAAGGGCGGACCATCGAAGAATTCGGTCAGCTCCCGGAACATGATCTGGACCGGTGTGGTGCTCGGGGTGTTTCTGATTGTTCATGTGGCCCAGTTCCGTTTCGGGCCGAGCATGGAGGATGGCTACACCGCATCGGTGGATGGAGTCATGGTTCATGACATTTACCGTGTGGTGGTCGAGGCCTTTGCGCAGCTCAAGTGGGTGGCATTTTATGTCGGCTCCATGCTGTTCCTCGGCTTCCATCTCCGTCACGGGTACTGGAGTGCCTTCCAGTCCCTCGGGATCATCAATCCGCGTTGGTCGAAACCGATCCACGCGCTCGGTCTGGTGATCGCGCTGTTACTTGCATTCGGTTTCCTGTTCATCCCGATTTACATTTACGCAACCCAGTCCGGCGGAGGTAACTCATGAGTATCGAATTGAATCCGGGGATTCCGGAAGGACCGCTCTCCCAGAAGTGGGATACTTACAAGGCCAACATGAAGCTCGTGAACCCGGCCAACAAGCGGAAATACTCCGTGATCGTGGTCGGAACGGGGCTCGCCGGAGCATCGGCGGCGGCATCGCTCGCCGAGCTCGGCTACCAGGTGAAGTCGTTCTGCACTCACGACTCCGCGCGCCGGGCCCACTCGATCGCAGCCCAGGGCGGGATCAACGCGGCCAAGAGCTATCCGAACGATGGCGACTCCGTCTGGCGTCTGTTTTACGATACTATCAAGGGTGGCGATTACCGTGCCCGTGAGGCAAACGTGTACCGCCTGGCCCAGAACTCGACCTCGATCATCGATCAGTGTGTCTCCCAGGGGGTCCCCTTCGCCCGCGAATACAGCGGGGAGCTCGCAAACCGTTCTTTCGGTGGAGCTCAGGTTTCGAGGACCTTTTACGCCCGCGGTCAGACCGGTCAGCAATTGCTGCTCGGTGCTTACAGCCAGCTCATGAAGGAAGTCGACAAGGGCAAGGTCACCCTGTTCCCTTATCGCGAAATGCTCGATGTGGTGATGGTGGACGGAAAAGCCCGCGGGATCATCACCCGGAATGTGACGAACGGTGAGATCGAAAGACATGCGGCCGATGCGGTGGTGCTCGCAACCGGCGGGTACGGTCGGGTTTACTTCCTCTCGACCAACGCGATGAACTCCAATGTCACGGCGATTTGGCGCGCACACCGGCGCGGGGCTCTCTTCGGCAATCCGTGCTACGTCCAGATCCATCCGACCTGCATTCCGGTCTCTGGAAGCTACCAGGCCAAGCTCACGCTGATGTCCGAGAGTCTCCGGAACGACGGGCGGGTGTGGGTTCCGAAAAAGAAAGAGGATTGCAAAAAGGATCCGAGCACGATCGCTGACGAAGATCGTGACTATTATCTCGAGCGCAAGTACCCGAGTTTCGGGAACCTCGCTCCTCGCGACATCGCCTCCCGTGCCGCCAAAGAAGTATGCGATGAGGGCAGGGGTGTTGGTGAGAGCGGGTTGGCGGTTTATCTCGACTTCCGGGATGCCATCAAGCGTGATGGAGAGGCGGCGATTCGAGAGCGTTACGGCAACCTCTTCGACATGTATCACGAGATCACGAACGAGAACCCGTACCAGGCTCCGATGCGTATTTACCCCGCCGTTCACTACACCATGGGCGGGCTCTGGGTCGATTACTCGCTCCAGACCACACTCCCCGGTTTGTTCGCGGCGGGCGAAGCGAACTTCTCCGATCACGGAGCGAACCGCCTCGGTGCCTCCGCGCTCATGCAGGGGCTTTCGGACGGTTACTTCATTCTTCCTTATACCGTCACCAACTACCTCGGCACCCATGCCCAGGATTTGTTGAAGAAGGTGGATGTGTCGCACGCCGCTTTCGATTCGGCCGAAAAAGAGGTGCGTTCCGAGATCGACCGGATGCTCGAGAACGGCAAAAAGGGCAAGCGCACAGTGACCGAGATCTACCGCGATCTCGGAAAAGTCGTTTGGGACAAGATCGGGATGGCCCGGTCGGAACAAGGTCTCAAGGAAGCGCTCGCGGAGATCGAAAAACTCCAGAAGGATTTCGATACGGATCTGCTTCTGACCGGCGATTCGAAGTTGAACAAGAATCTCGAGATGGCGGGCCGCTTGCGCGACCTCCTCGAGCTCGCAGCCCTCATGGCTCGCGATGCTCTGGAGCGCAAAGAATCCTGCGGGGGGCATTTCCGGGTCGAAAGCCAGACTCCTGATGGGGAAGCCCAGCGGGATGACGAGAACTACGCCCACGTGGCCGCCTGGGAATACAAGGGCAAGGGGCAAGTCCCGGTCCGTCACCAGGAGAAACTCGTGTACGAGAATGTGAAACTCTCAGTGAGGAGCTACAAATAATGAGCGCTTCCCAATCGAAAACCATCAATGTCCGTTTGCGTGTTTGGAGACAGGAATCCCGTGAAGCCCAGGGCTTCTTCGAGGAGCACGAGTTGAAAAACGTGCTCACCGACATGTCTTTCCTGGAGATGCTCGATGTTCTGAACGAGCAGATCATCAAGAGCGGTAAGCGCCCGCTGGAGTTCGAGAGTGACTGCCGCGAGGGGATTTGCGGTACCTGCTCTTTGATGGTCCAGGGTCAGGCGCACGGTCCGGTCCGCGGAGCCACCACTTGCCAGCTCTACATGCGCGCTTTCACCGACGGGGAAACCATCACGATCGAGCCTTGGAGAGCCAAGGCCTTTCCGGTGATCCGCGATCTCGTGACCGATCGTCGTGCTTTCGACCGCATCCAGATGGCCGGTGGTTACACCGGTGCTAAGACGGGTCCTCATGCCGATGCCAATGCGATCCTGATCCCGAAAGATCTGGCCGATCGGGCGATGGACGCCGCGGCTTGTATCGGCTGCGGTGCCTGTGTGGCGGCTTGTCCGAACGCATCGGCTTCGCTCTTCACCTCCGCGAAGATCACTCAGCTCGCGCTCCTGCCGCAAGGTCAGGCCGACCGCAAGCGCCGCGTGATCCGGATGGTCGATCAGATGGACAAGGAAGGATTCGGCAGTTGCTCCAATTTGCAGGAGTGTGAAGCCGCTTGTCCGAAGAAGATCTCGATCCAGAACATCGCGATCATGAAGCAGGAATACCTGAAGGCCGCCCTCGCCGCCGATTTCCGTGCGGGCATGGGCAGTGCCGACGGCGGAGCCTGAGTTCACCGGGTCGAAGACTTAAAGAACGCGAGTACCGCCCGCTTCCCTCGTGGGAGCAGGGCGGGTTCCTCGAATTCGATCTCTTCCAATTGATCGAGATTGATTGCCAGACTGTAGACCAAGCCTCGCCTGGTGAGTTTTGCCACGGCCTCTTTCCTGAGCCAAAGATCGAGGAAGGCTACGGTTCGTTCAGGTTCGGAAAGGCGGGCCAGGGTGGCGGCTTCGGAGCTGTGAAAAAACCGCTCGGCCAGTGCTGTGATGGAGTGTTTTAGCTGGCGGTCGGCTGGCTCCAGGTCCACTCCAACGGGTCGACCATCCGGTGTCCAGACCAAGAACACCGTGTTCTCATCGTGAGCATAAGAGAGACCGATGGCCCGGGTGCCGATCCAATGGGGGCCCGATGCATTCACTTCCAGACTGCCATCCGGATCGCACAGGACTTCCCGTAATGTCGCCTCGATCCGGGCCCTCGTTGTCAACCGGTCCGCCTCGCGCGGGATCCAGGCTCCACAGTAAGCTCCCGTCCGGAAACTCCTCACCTGCGCGGGGGCATTTTCTGGAAGCACTTGAAGATGGCGACCGTTTTTTCGCCGTGGGGATCGGTTTGTTCGTAGACCCAACGCGAAAAGTTGGATTCCTCGCGCATCAAGGAGAAGCGGGAAACCACCCCGCGTGGATCTCCGGTATGGCCGATGATGGAGTTTTCGAAAGTGAGGATGTCGAAAAGAACATTTCCGGAAATGAATTTGCGGTTACCGCCGGTGGTGAATACGTAGTTGCCGAGTATGCCGGAGAGTTTACCGCTGGCATCCAGTGAGAAGTTGATTTCGGTCCAGAAGCGGTCGTTACGGAGTTTGCACTGGATCTGGAGCGGGTCGATCGGACGTGCATTCGTGGAAACGGGGGTGGATGAAGCCAGGGGCGGACACAGCAGCAGTGCAAAGGTGAGAGCCTTGAGGTTCATTTGTGACGCTTATAGCCAAATACCGCAGGTTTGGGAAGGGTTTTCTTTCAAGAAGGTCTAAACGGCATCCTGCTCTAAGTAATTGAGATCCTTATTGAAGCCCTCTTCCATCTTTCGGGTGCCCCAAAGGCCGACCCCGAAGCACGCGGTCCCGACCGCCACGCTGGCTCCCACCCAACCGAGGCTCGGAATCAGGGTCCTGAATCCCATCGTCAGGGGGATCACCGAGGCGCGAATCAAATTCGCAATCACACTGGTGGCCGTCACTCGAAGGTTGGTGCCAAAGCTCTCTGATACCCATGCTACCAGGGTGGCAAAGTACCCGTTTCCGAAACCGATCAAACCCTGAACGGCGTAAAACAACCACGGAGGAGCACCCCTCAGCATCCACGGATGTCCGAGCGCAAGTGCGCCGCCGAGGAGCATGAATGCAAGAACCGCTCGTTTGCGGCTTTTCCAGTGCTGGCTTAGCAGACCACAAGCGATGTCTCCTGCCATGGCCCCCGCATAGCCGCAAAAGATCGTGGTTCCGGCCGAGACATCCCCCTCGATCTCAAGCGCTTTTCCAAGCTCTGGAGCAAAGTAAGAGAGAATTCCCGCCACATACCAGATTGGAACTCCCGCCAGGATCGCGGGAATGAGGCGAAGCACTCGCGAAGGGGATCCGAATAAAAGGCGCAATGAGCCCCAGTTCGCATGGGTTCCGGCTTGTTTTGCTCGAAGGAACAGGTCCGGATCGAAAATCCGCACCCGCGCCAAGAGCAGTGCGAATCCCAGGAGCCCCCCGATTGCATAGGCCGTGCGCCACGGAAGCTGCGAGGAAATCATGCTGGAGCAAGCCGCACCGAAAAACCCGATGGTGGCAATCCATGCGCTCCCCATGCCCCGTGTGGTGGCGGGCAAAAGCTCATTGGCCAGGGTCACGGCGACCCCGAGCTCTCCGGCGAGTCCACACCCCGCCAAAAAGCGGAGTGCGCCATAGGTTGGAAGGTCGGTGACCCAGGCATTGAGAAATGTGGCTGTGGAATAGAGCAAGATGGATCCGAACAAGGCTGACTTCCGCCCCATCCGGTCGCCTAGGATTCCGAACAGGAACCCCCCTGCGACCATCCCGGCCATCTGTAAATTGAGGAGTTTCGCTCCCTCATGGAAGGCCGCCTCTCCAGTGATCCCGATCCCGCGCAAACTTTCCAACCGGACTGCGCCATAAAGTACCAAGTCGTAAAGGTCGACAAAGTAGCCAAGGGCGGCGACCCGGATCGCTTTTTGTGCAAAGATCGCTTTCATGTCCCCCGACCTTAACGCCCCAACAGGACCGAAGCAACCCTCGAGCCCGATCCGGCTGGTCCTGGGTAAGTTCGATCCGGATCGATCAGAACAGTGGGATCATCCATTCAAATGCTTTGAGCTCGATACGGGGTTATGGTTCGGGTTGTCGGCTGGCAAGCGGGCACGATACCGGAAACGGTTTCGCGATCGTGAGTGTACGGTGGTGGCCCGCACGGTCCTCAGACCGATTCGGGACCCAGAAACCCTTGCCGAAAGGCTCATGCTCATGGAGGAGGAGTTGCAGGGATTGGTGTGTTTTCACTCGATTTCGAGTGGGCGACGGGTATTCGAGCTTGAGCCCGAGGAGCGGTGGATTCCCTCCATTCAAGGAGTGCTTCGGGAGTGTAAAGTTCCCGTCGCGCTCGAATGGGGAGAAGGGGATTCGCACCGTCAGTTCCGCAGGTGGATTGCCGATTTTTCCCGGGCGGGCTGGGTGATCGATCCGGACTCTCACCCGGTGAAGATGAGTGTCCGGCCGGATATGATTCAATTTAAATTGCACGGCTGGCATCCCGATCGATGGGTGCGCCGGTACGGAAAAAA
Organism: Bdellovibrionales bacterium; assembly: GCA_947462765.1. Lineage (GTDB taxonomy): Bacteria > Bdellovibrionota > UBA1018 > UBA1018 > CAIMNF01 > CAIMNF01. The sequence goes on along the minus strand of CANHQK010000004.1, from coordinate 12,771 downwards.
TCGGGCAATAGAACTCATTCATCGGATCAAAAAAGCCGGGACCGGAGGCCTGCTTGTGCTCTCCCACTCGGGTCGGTTCGAGGAATTCGAGGTTTTTTCGGAAGCCATCGAAGGCACAGGAGGGTAAGATCGGAACATGGGCCCGACCGAGTTGAAGTTCCACATCCGCGGGATGACTTGCGCGGCTTGCGTCGCGAAGATCGAGGCCGCTCTTGCTAAAATACCGGGTGCTGAAGGGGTGACGGTCAACCTGGTCACCGGCAGGGCGAGAATCGTATTGCCCTCGAGCGGGGGGGGTGCGAGAGATCGCGTGACCGACGCCGTATCTTCGGCGGGTTATGAGGCGGTCTTCACAGGTGCAACCGATCCTGTGATCGAGGCCAGGTCGGAGTTCAGGGAATGGATGATCGCAGCGGTCCTGGCCATTCCACTCGTGTTGATGATCCCCATGCCCTTCTGGATGCAGGCGCTGATCGCCTCTTTCATCCAGTTCGGATCCGGACGGAAATTTTACGTCCGGGCGTGGAAGGCGATCCTCTCAGGGAGTGCGAACATGGATGTCCTGGTCGTGCTCGGCACCTCCGCGGCCTTCGGATTGAGTTTTTTCTCGCATCATCCTTGGTTCGAGAGTTCAGCCATGATTCTTGTGCTGGTCCGTTTGGGAAAATGGCTGGAACTCCGGGCGAGGATCCGGACCACCCGGGCCCTTCGATCACTTGAAACGCTTCAGCCCGCCTCGGCCCGCGTATGCTTGGGGGCTCAATCGTTCGAAATTCCGATCTCGGGAGTGAAGCGGGGCGACCGTGTTTTGGTGCTGCCCGGTGAGCGGATTCCGACAGACGGTTTGGTCATCGAGGGCGAGAGTGATCTCGATGAGTCTTTTTTGACCGGGGAGAGCCGTCTGCTTTCGAAAGTGCCGGGCGATTTGGTCAGGGGCGGAGCCCTGAATGTCACCGGTCCGCTTCAGATCGAGGTCACCGCGCTCGGTGCTGAAACGCTGCTGTCGAGGATCATTGCATTGATCGAGAATGCACAGGATAAAAAACCTCCGATCCAACGAATGGTCGATCGGGTTTCGGCGGTTTTTGTGCCGGCGGTTCTCCTGCTCGCCTTGGGGGTGCTGGTCTGGTTGAGCCTGAGTTCCGGATTCGGCGAAACCGCAATCATCCGTGCGGTGACGGTATTGGTCATCGCGTGTCCTTGTGCTCTCGGACTCGCGACTCCAACCGCACTCATGGTGGGGACCGGTCGGGCTGCGAGAGAGGGGATCTTCATCCGGGACATGGACGCGCTCGAGATTGCAAACCGGATCACGGTCCTGGCGCTCGACAAGACCGGGACCCTCACCACCGGGAAACCGGTGCTCACCCGGATCGAATCAAAAGATCCCGAAGGCGTGCTCCTGATTGCTCGAGCCCTGCAGTCGGGAAGCGAGCATCCCTTGGCACGTGCGATCTTGCGTGACGCGGACCCGTCGGCACCCTTGATGAGGGCCAGCGGTATTCGGGTGCTCCCGGGACGTGGAATCGAGGGCAGCGTCTCTGGCGTTCTTTACAGAATGGGAAGCGAAAGGTTGCTCGATTCGAGTGGTCTCAGCATTCCCCATGAGGGGGGAGTGGGATCTTGCTCTTACCTCATCGAGGCGGGGGATTCGCCCCGGTGTCTGGGTACTTTCTGGTACGAGGATGAAATCAAGCCAGAGGCGAGCGAGTTTGTCCGACGTCTCAGGGAGCAGAACATCCTGCCTGTCCTGTTGACTGGAGATCGGGAGGAAGAGGCGCTCCGAGTCGCACGGGCTCTGGGTATTGACACCGTTCACGCCCGGAAACTGCCGGAAGAGAAAGCCGAAATCATCCAGTCTCTCAAACAGGGTGGGGAGTGTGTGGCGATGCTCGGCGACGGGATCAACGATGCCCCTGCTCTCGCGCTGGCCGATGTCGGGATCGCGCTTTCCACCGGCACCGATGCGGCCATGCAAACCGCGGGAATCACCCTTCTGGGCGGAGATCCGCTGAAGTCGCTCCGGGCAATCCAGATCTCGCGTGCGACTTACCGCAGGATCCGGCAGAATCTGGCTTGGGCCTTTGTTTACAACCTGATCGGAATCCCCCTTGCGGTGACGGGTGTGCTATCTCCTGTTCATGCCGGGGCGGCCATGGCTCTGAGCAGTGTGAGTGTGGTCCTGAGTTCATTGCTTCTCGGTCGACACAAATCCGAAACCTTGGAGAACCCGGCGTGCTGAAATCGACGATTCAAAAACTGAGCTGTCCGGCTCGATCGAAAGGCAAATCCTGTCATGGAGCTCTCCGGTTGGATGGCGAAGGCTCCCGGGAGGAGGTGGTCTACGGATCGCTCGAGTGTACCCGGTGCGGATCCCGTTATCCGATCCTGGAGGGAGTTGCCATTGTGGTGCCGGACCCGGGCGAATACCTTCTCACTCATGTGAAAGGAATCTCCAAATTCGTTCCTGATTCTCAGATTCCATCGGACTATCGCGATGAATTCAGTGAGCAGCGGGAATCTCTCGAAGCCGAGGCTGCGGAGCACATCGAAGAGGATCTCGAGTCTGATCGGGTGAATGCCCTGTATCTGATGAATCACTACCTCGGCTACGAAGGCAGTCCCGAAGAGTGGTGGAAGAGCGTTCCAGCCTCCGAAAGCCCTGAGATCACCGAGTGGATTCAACGCTACTGGGATCGGGGTCCGTTCCGGACAGTGAGTGCTTGGATCGAGCCCGGGAAAAACGTTTTAGAGCTCGGTTGCGGAGTCGGTGGTTTGTGCCGACGACTGCGAGGAACAGCGGCAGAGTACCTCGGGATCGACAGCTCGTTCCATTCCATTCTTTTGGCGCGTCATCTGAACTTGGGTGCCCCGTATCGTGGTGAACTCCGGTTCCCGGGTGATTTGCTCTTTGGAAATCTCTCTTGCGAGTTCACGCTGCCGATCGAACGCGGAGGGATCCATGCCGATGGACCGGCGTTTGCAGACTTCATTGTGGGTGAAATCGATGCCCTTCCGCTTCCATCGGCGCGGTTCGATGTGACGGTCTCAATGAACGCCATCGACATGCTCCATGAACCGAAGATCCTGCCGGCGGAGCAATTCCGCTTGGCCAAGCCGGGCGGTGTGGCCATCCAGACCGGCCCCTATATCTGGCACGATCGGATCGCCAAAGGAATCCGAGGACGAATGCCGAAGGGGGTTTCCGATTCAGCATCCGCAGTGGAGTGGATGTATCGAGTGAGCGGATTCGAGATCGAAAAAACCGACCCTCATGTGCCGTGGCTTTTTTTCAAGCACTTGAGGCAGATCGAGTTGTACTCGGTTCACGCCCTTTGTGCAAAAAAGCCGAATTAAACCACGTCTCCGGCGGCGGCCCCCGAGGCCCATGCCCACTGGAAGTTGTATCCGCCGAGCCATCCCGTCACATCGACGACCTCGCCGATGAAGTAAAGTCCCGGGACTTTGCGAGTTTCGAGAGTTTTCGACGAAAGCTCGTCGGTTGATACTCCACCGCGGGTCACTTCGGCTTTCGAGTAACCGACAGTTGATTTCGGAACGAAGGTCCACGATTTCAGAAGCTCGCAGAAGACCTTGAGTTCTTTTTCCGAGACATCGGGCAGGGGTCTCGCGTCGGGGAAGTGAAGCTCACAAAGGCGTTCAGCCAGTCTGGAGGCCAGAAGCTCCGACAGCAGGTTTTTTACAAGCGACCGGTTTCCTGATTTCTTTTTTTCCATGAACCAGACCATCGGATCGATTCCTGGAAGGAGATCAACGGTGACCGGATCGCCCCCATTCCAGTGTAGAGAGGCCTGGAGGGTGGCAGGACCGGAAAGTCCCGCATGGGTGAACAAGATGGCTTCATGAAAGGTCATTCCATTGCAAGTGATGATCGAATCAAACGAGACACCGGCCAAACCCGAGAAGCGCCTTCCGTCTTCATCTGAGAACACGAATCCGTCCAAGGCGGGAGCACGGGCTACCAGATCGAGACCGAACTCCTTGGCGATTTCATATCCGATTCCTGTTGCTCCGATCTTCGGTAAGGACAGTCCACCGGTGGCCACCACCACCGAGTCACACTCCACGATTCCTCGGTCGGTGCTGACCCTGAAGCGCCGGTTACCTGTCGGGATGGTCTCCACACGCTCGATCTTGCAGGAAAGCTCGAACCGGGCTCCGGCCAAGAGGCACTCTTTTTCGAGCATGTCGACGATCGCTTGGGCACTTCCGTCGCAGAACTGCTGACCGAGCTTCTTCTCGTGGTAAGGAATGCCGTGTTTCACCACGAGCTCGATGAAGTCCCAGGGCGAGTATCGCGCCAACGCGGACTTCATGAAGTGCGGATTCAATGAGACGTAATTTCCCGGACCCGCGCCAAGATTGGTGAAGTTGCAACGACCGCCGCCAGAGATCAGGATCTTGCCCCCGATTTTCTTTGCATGATCCAGGAGGACCACGGAACGGCCCCGGCGACCGGCCCGGATCGCACACATCATTCCGGCTCCACCCGCTCCGAGGATGACCACATCGGCTTCGTTTTGCATGGGGGCACCATACCCCCTCGTGATTCAGGCTTCAATCGGGATCTTCCGAGTCTCCAAGGGTCCGGATTGTCCCCGGGTTCCGTCAGAACTCGAAGCCAGAGCGACAGGACCCTGGTCCGACCCTTGCTAATCGGACGGTGCGGTGGCCGGTTTCACGAGGTCCGGTCGGGGGTGTTCTATCCCATCCCATCCCTACATCCTCGCCCGGACTCCTTGAAGCCGGTCCACCGTCAATCGATCAAGGGGTTCATCATGCTCAATCGTGCAGTCATCTTTGTTTCAATCCTCCTCCCGTCGCTCGCCCATGCGGGATCCTTGAACCGGTACTGGAACCCGGTGCGTCCGGTGGAACCTGAAGCGCCCATTCAGCGGTGGATCCAAGCGGTACACCGCCTCATCGATCAGCCATTGATCGAAACCAGGGATTTTCGCGTCGGAATCTTGCCCTTCGGAGCGATCGAAATCCGATTCAAATGAGACTCAGTGTTTGATGTCGGGAGCGGGGCCGTTTCCGGACGACGGTGCCGGGCTCTTCCGTCGTTTGCTTATCAAGTTGTATACAGCCAATCCTGTGATCGCAAACGCCGCCATGGCCACAAAGGGTTCTTTCCTGACGCTCTCGGAGACTCGTCCGAGAATGGAGTCGATCTTGGCCGAGGCCGATTCGACAGCTTCGACCACGAGCGTTTCCACCTCTTTCAGCATGCCTCCGCCGTATTCGCTCAGGGACGCCCGTTCGTGCTGCATGAACTCCCGGGTTCGGGTTCTCAGGGATTCGATTTTTTCATTCACATTTTGGTCCATGGTGGATCCTCGCTTTCACCAAGAAAGGGGAGCAAGGGTCATGCCCGGGATCGCATCACTTCACGCCAACGAGGTAGGCCACATAGGACTCCGGAAGCTCGGCGCTCTCGGTCGGAAGCAGCTCCCCGGTGCCTCGGCCACGCCGATCGACTTGCTCCCAGAGGACCACGCTTTTCCGGAAGCCGGCATCCTGAAGCGCCTCGCGGAGTTCGGAAATTCCCCAGATCCGCCAATGGTACTGAAAGGCATCCTGGAGCCAAGTGCCATCCGGCAGTCGGAAATGAATCGAGTAGTCGTTGATGGCGGTGATCGGATCGTATTGGTGCTGTTCCCAAATCTGTTCGACTTTTCCGACACCCGGAACGGAGAATTTACGGCTCTCGTGACCGGGTTCGACGAAGCCGGGACCTCCTGCGATCTCGAGAAACAGGGTGCCCGGTTTTTTCAGGGAGGCATGTGCGGCCTTGAAATAGGTGAGCAGATCCTTCCGGTTCAAAAAGGTGAAGCACGAGAAGTTGAAGGCGCCGATCATGTCGAATTTTTGTGAGGTGCGGGTTCTCACGTCCTGGCGCTTGAGCCCGATCCGGGATTTTTCTTGATCGGTGAGTTTCGATACATTCCGTTCGCGGGCGATCCGGAGCGGTTCGGGATCGAGATCCAGCCCGAGCGCGCGGTGTCGATCCGATTGTTTGACCCACTCGCAGGAGATCCGAGCGGTTCCACAAAAGTCTTCACGGAACAAGTAGGGTGTTTTTCTGGTCAGCCACTGGTGAAACTGCGGAAGGTAGTCGGTTTGCCAACGGGGACTCTGGACCCCGTGCTCGTAGAGGAGATACTTTTTCATTCAGGGCCGGGCCTGGATCGGGTTACCCGAGCTGTCGACGCAGAGTTCAACCGATGAGCCGTGATCCATGAATCGACCCACATTGCAGTTGTTCACCGGTGATTTGACCAGGAAGCGCTTGCCGTAGAAGGAAATGAATGAGGGTGTGACGGGGGAGATGCTTGCGGGTTTTCGGCCTGAATCTGATTTTTTGTTCGGTTGGGCACCCGCAGCGGAGCCGATGAACATTTGTAAAAGCAGAATGGAAAACAAAACTTTCATCCCTGACCTCTGAAACAGGTTAGCAAAGGGAAATTCATCAAATAATGAGTCGATTTCGACACATCCGCACTTCAATGGATTTCGTTGAGTCCGGTGCTGTGGTAGCCTTTCGGCATGACAGAAGGTTTTTTTCATCGTTTGGTCCGGATTCTCGGAAACCGCCGGATGGCTGCCACCCTCGGTTATGGATTTTCCTCGGGAATTCCGCTCGCTTTGACGGGAAGCACGCTCCAGGCCTGGATGAGTCAGGAAAAGGTGAATCTGACGACCATCGGGATTTTTTCCTTGGTGGGAATGCCCTACACGCTGAAGTTTCTCTGGTCCCCGTTTCTGGATCGTTACCTTCCCCCGGTGCTGGGCAGGAGAAGGGGGTGGATCCTGGTGCTCCAGATCCTTCTCGCCTTGACGATCGCACTCATGGCGATCACCTCTCCCTCAGAGCAGGCTGCCCGGATGGCGATGATCGCAGTCATGGTGGCCTTTTTGAGCGCGAGTCAGGATATCGTCGTCGACGCCTGGCGGACGGATACCCTGTTGCCCGAAGAATACGGACTCGGATCCGGGGCTTATGTTTTGGGATACCGCTTGGCCATGTTGGTGAGCGGGGCACTGGCTCTGATTCTTGCCGACCTGATTCCCTGGAAGCAGGTGTACTTGCTGATGGCCCTTTCGATGGGGGTCGGAGTGGTTTGCACCCTGTTGCTGGCCCCTGAGCCCGAGACCGATCCGGAAGCGCGCCCTCATTCTTTGAGAGAGGCGGTCGTTTTGCCTTTGTTCGATTTCTTCAAGCGAAAGGGTTCGATCGAGGTTCTGTCTTTCATCGTTCTTTATAAGCTCGATGTGGTCGTGGCCTTGGCGCTGACCACTCCGTTCATGCTCGAGCTCGGGTTCACGAAAACGGACATTGGCGCGGTCAACAAGGGGATCGGTCTCGTGGCCACGATTTTCGGGACCCTTGCCGGCGGCGCCCTCATGACCCGGATGGGAATGAAGCGAGCGCTCTGGACATTCGGTATCCTTCAAGGATTGGGCAATTTGCTCTTTTTGGCTCTGGCCTACACCGGACACAATTATCCACTGATGGTGAGTGCCATTGCGACTGAGAATCTGCTCTCAGGGATGGGAACGGCGGCTTATTCGGCTTTTCTGATGAGTCTGTGCAACAAGAAGTTCTCAGCAACCCAGTATGCGCTCCTGACCAGTCTCATGGCGCTCACCCGGGTTGTTGCCGGAGCGCCCACCGGATACATGGCTGAGAATCTGGGTTGGCCCGCTTATTTTGCAGTGGCCATCAGCCTCATGGTTCCCGGACTTTTGCTGTTGACCCGGTATGACCGGTGGGCGGTCACTTCAAAGCAGGCGTGATGAAACCTTTAGGTTCCTCCTTGCTGCCGCCCCCGGCTCGTGTGGAGCAAATGCAAGGGCTGTTCAGCCCGGAGGAATCACACACTTACTTTGAGAGAATTCAAAGCGGGACCCGTTGGCAGGAGCGGGAGATTATGATGTTCGGGAAGCGGGTCATGCAGCCGCGCCTGGTGGCATGGCAGGGAGACCCGGGGAGGTCTTACCGATACTCTGGGGTGACTTGGGATCCCGATCCATGGGGGGCTGCGATCCTGGAGATTCGCGAACGCCTGGCCCTTCTGCTCGGGATCCGCTTCAACAGTGTGCTTCTCAATCTTTACCGTGACGGACATGACTGCATGGGCTGGCACCGGGACAATGAACCCGAATTGGGCTCCGAGCCCGTCATTGCATCGGTTTCTTTCGGTGCGGCCCGAAGGTTCCGTTTCAGGAAAGTGGGGGATCCCCGTCAAAAAGTCGAGCTTGAGCTGGGAAGCGGAAGTCTGTTGGTCATGTCGGGACGGACCCAGGAGCTCTGGCAACACGCCTTGCCGAGAATGCTGAGAGTGACGGAACCCAGGATCAATCTCACGTTCCGGGTCATCCTTTGATACTCTATGAGAGTGATCAAGTTCCTGTTTCCCGCTCTTTGGGTCTGCCTTGGCTTCTTTTCTGTATCCCTCACGTGGGTTGCGATTTCGAGAGAGCCGGTCCCTGCTGAAAAAATCATCTCCGGAGGCTTTCCTTTCATCGAACTACTCGGAGTGCTCATTGCCGGAGTTTTGATCAGGGCCACTCGAGAGCGCCCCCGGATTCTCATCCTGGCTCTGGTCTGGCTCATTCCGGGTTATGCGGGGTGGAGCCTGGCGAGTGGTGAAAGTCTCATGCCGCTCAGAGACTGGATACCCGATCCTGCGATCGAATTTTTATCGAACTACCGCTTGATCCTGAGCTTGCTCTCGATCCTCCCGCTCTTTTGGTTGGGACAGTTGAGGGTGGTCGGAGCGCTTCTTGTGGAAGTCCTCCCCTGCTTTTTGATGGTGCTCGCGTATCCGTTTGTTCCTCTCATGATCCGTACGTCGGGGCGGGCGGATTTCGACCCGGTTCTCCTCCGGATGGACCAGTGGATCTTTGGTGGGGTAAACCCACACTTCTGGATCTCGGCACGCATGCAGCCCTGGCTGACGGAATGGTTTGCTTTCTGTTACTCGCTCTACGGGGCCTTGATTCTTGCAGTGTTCGGACTTCTGATTCTCTCGGATCGGAAGGAAAGGCTCCGTCAGTTCGTCTTCCGGTTCACACTCATTCTGGCGATCGGCTACACTTGCTATGCCCTGGTTCCGGTTCAGGGGCCGGTTTTCACGCTCGCATTCCCTGAACCGATGGATCTCCGATACCTTCAGGGTGTGAAAGAGGCTCTGATGGATCGGGCTCGTATCGAGCGGGATTGTTTTCCGAGCCTCCACACCGCGCTGACGGTGTTGGCATGGGGAACGCTCCTGAATCATTCCCGAAGACTGGCCTGGGTTTTTTCGCCCTTCGCGTTCACTGTCCCTGTGGCATGCATCGCGCTTCGTTACCACTACGTGGTGGATGTTCTCGTAGGTGGGGTCCTGGTTGGGGCGGTGCTCTGGATCACGCGTTCAAATAAAAAAAGGCGCCAGGGGGAGTCTCCCGCCTGACGCCTTCGGTCTTAAAGAGTGGATCAGTAAGCGCGTGAGCTCATCTGCGACGCGTTCTTGAGCATGTTGTACATGTTCCCGCGGCCACCACTCACCATGTACTGGGAGAAGGAACTGATCTTGGTCACGCTGTCGATCGCGAGCTGCTTCAGTTCCGCTCCGGTCAGGTTCGGATACTGGCTCAGGACTTCAGCCATCATGCCCACTGCGGTCGGAGTGGCCATCGACGTTCCGGACATGCCCGCATAGCGGTTGCCGGGAACGGTCGAATAGATGTCCGAGCCGGGAGCGGCCAAATCAACGGAGCGTTTACCTACGTTCGAGAAGTAGGAGAGTCCGCCGTTTTGGGCAGTTGAAGCGATCACCATCAGTCCGTCAGCGTTGAAGGAAGCAGGATACTTGGGACGGACATCGATGTCCCACTTGCCGCCGAAGCTTGAGTCATTTCCGGCTGCTGCCACGACGAGAGTCCCGTAGTTCTTGAAGATGTGGTCGATGGTTTCTTTCACGGCCATTCCACCTTCGTTGTGGGTTTTTCCGAAGGAGCAGTTGATCAGGCGCGCCCCGTTTTTAGCGGCGTACAAGAAGGACTCCACGATATCCACATCGGTTTCATCAGCGTTATCCGGTACGGTCCGGATGGCCATGATTTTCACATTCGAGGCGATCCCGGCGATCCCGATGCGGTTGTTCTGCTTGGCGGCAATGGTGCCCGCCACGTGTGTTCCGTGAGCGTGGCTCGCCATCGGGTCCCCGGTGGCGCGACCTTGGGCATCACGGGTCAGGGTGTCGATGCCATACACGTCGTCGATGTAGCCGTTGCGGTCGTCGTCGATTCCGTTACCGGGAACTTCACCTTTATTCACCCACATCACGTCTTTCAGGTCTTCGTGGTTGTAGTCCACGCCGGTGTCCACGACTGCGACGATCACTTCTTTTTTGGAAGAGGTGGCGGCCAGGGTGTAGGCCTTGTTCACCGAGATGCCGTTCCCGCTGTCGTCAGCAAAGGACCAGATCTTGTTCACCATTGGATCATTGAAGGTCGGAGCATCGGTGGTGTTCTCAGCAACTTGATGTTCGACCGGCTCAGGCAGGGCTTGTTTGCCGTGGTAAGTGTTCCGCTCGGTGTATTCGATCAAGCCTTTGTCTGCGAATTCTTGCCGAAGAGCCTCGGCATTGCTGGTTTGTACCAGAAAGAGGCGGCCAAAAAGGCGGGAGGCGGAGATCACGTGTTCGGAGCGAGGAAAGCGCTTGCCCTTTTTGAGCTTCACAAAGATCCGGTGGCGGTCCACTCGGACGAGCTCATGATTCTCAGAGACGGTCAGCTCGGTGTTGGCATCGATTTCGAGGGCGTTCGAAAGGGAGGGGAGGGCGACAAAACAAGCTGCCAAGAAGGTGGCTGCGAGCCATTTGCGTGACTGGAACGGGTGGATCATGGGTTCTCCTTGTTATAAAGTGCCGGCGCAGTCTAACTGGATTCCTGACGGTGAGGCAAGGAAATTTGACACTTCAAGCCAGATTCAACTGGCCGCGTTGTGCTTCTTGCTTGAGTTGGGGTCGAAATTACGGGATTCTTAACAATGGAGGGTCTCTGGAATGATCATCTTTAAATTCGTAGCGGTGCTGGGGAGTTTGGGAATCGGGTTGGCCAGTGCAGATATTCCCCTGCCACAGTCTTTGAAGGAATGTCATTACCTGACCCAGAATACGGTCCAGGTGAAATCCTGCGGGTCGACCCAGGTCTGCTTTGCGCAAATGCAGTGCGGGTTCAAGATCACCCCGGTGTCCTGTCTGGCCAAGAACGGTCGTTGCCCAGAAAAACCACGCGACTGCGCCGAAGATCCACAAGTGGAGTTCGTCAAGGCTGAGGGGAGCCTCCCTCCGGTCATCATGAATTCGAATGGAGTTCAGAATGGTGGTAAGGGTAATTGAACATCTGCGCCGGAATCTTCCGGTCCGGCTCGGAATCCTCCTGATTTTTATTTCCTTCCCGGCCCGGGCAGGAATGGGGCCTGTGAGCACAATTCGCGGTCAGGTCCTGTCTTTCGATGAGAAGAAGGTCCGTCTTCGTGTCGGAAATTCGGCCATTTTCGTGGCAAGAGATACCATCAATGAAAGCGCCCTCAGGATCGGGGCGCAGGTGGACTCGGTTTCGCCAAGTTCCGAACTGTTTCCCGATCGCAAGAGTCGATGATCGGCGCGGCGGCTGCACTGGACTCCTGGAGGGCTGGGATCCTTCGCCGGACGCTCCGTTTCGGTCTGGCCCGGCGAATCTTTTTGGACCGATCGATCCGCACCCCCCTTTGGTTCACGCTATCCCTGATCCTGAATGTGTTTCTGGTCTGGAGGTTTCCGACACTTTCCTTTTACGCCGTGCCCTTGATTCTGGGGGTCCCGCATCTTTTGGCCAGTTTTCGTTACGGGTGGCGTGAGTCCGGTGCTTGGGGGATTTATGTCGGGATCACCCTTGCTTTCGCCTGGGCAGTTCGGTCCGGTGCGAGCCAGTCCTGGGCCTTCATGACGGTCGTCCTCACTCTGTTCAGTATGAATGGACGGGGGATGCGGGTCAGAGCGGTTCCTGCGGGGATCCTCCTGGTGGCCCTGGCTTTTGGTTTCTACCGGGATCCTTATCTTTCGGCCTTGGCTCTTTCCATTTTGCATAACTTTGTGGCTTTTTTATTTTGGTTCCGTTCGGCCCGGAACACCCACGAGCGGTGGGGCGTGGCCTATGCTCTTCTGCTGACGTTTTTAGCGGTCTCGGCGGTTCCGTTCCTGCCAGTAATCGAATCACTGGGTGAGATTTCTTGGAACCTCGCAGGACTCGAAGCTGACTTTTTCGGAGTGGCCTTTGTGCGGATCTTCTTGTTGACCCAGTCTCTTCATTATTTCATTTGGCTGAAGGCGATTCCGGATCAGCATGCCCCCACGGAGATTCCAGTCAGTTTTCGCTCCGGCTTTCGTGAGGACCGACAATGGTTCGGTCGCACCATTCACGTAGGAGTGCTCGTTCTGGTGGCGGGACTTTTGATTTGGGCTTACGGGGCCGACCGAGAGCTTGCGCGTCGGACTTACGTCCAATTAGCGGCCTACCATGGGTTCGCCGAGCTGGCCTTTTTAGCGGGAGTGATGCGGCGGGGTGGAGCTTGAGTTGTGAGCACTCCTACTCGGTCTTCGCTTATTTTCTAAGGGGTCAGTGTGAAGAAATCTTTGCCGCACCACCCTTGGATCCTGGAATTGGCTTTCCGGTTTACCTCTTGTTCCTTGCGCTCACCTGTTTATTCGAGTGGCC